>NZ_JAYAZJ010000082.1:0-34457 GCF_037273965.1 Claveliimonas sp.
TCATAAACAGCGTTCCTGTCACCATTCCGATGATGGCGCCTTTTCTTGTTTTCATTTTCCGATAAATAAGTCCCGCCGGAACAACCAATGAACAGCCGATCAGGAAGTTAGCCACCTCTCCTACTCCTGCCGTCATGGTTCCGTTAATAGCAAGATTAAGTATAATCTTGATAAGCTCGATAACAGCTCCCGCAAGCGGTCCCATTGCAAAACATCCAACCAGTACAGGCACTTCGCTGAAGTCTATTTCATAGAAGGCCGGCGCGAACGGCAGCGGTATTTCAAAAAGCATTAATACAACTGCAATTGCCGAAAGCATTCCAATCTGTGCGATCGTGCGGATCTTTACTCTTGATTTTTCTCTTGTTCTGTTGTCCATTACTTGTGTACTCATTTTCTTTCTCTCCTTTTTGTTGAAATATGGTATCTGTATACAGTTTTTTACTTCTGTATACCGATGCGCCACTCCGGCGCTTTTGTAAATCCAGGAAAGAAAATCTTCACAGAGATATGCAGCGTATTGAGCAAGTTTGTGAAATATTTCTATTTGACAGGAAAGAAAATTTCCCGAAACAAATAAAAAAACTCCGATATTAAAAATATCGGAGTCGTAGAATCGCTTGCCTATTTTCTATCTACTACATAATTCTTCTCTCATCCAGACTTTACTGTCGGTTTTGGAATTTCACCAAATCAGCCTTCCTCTGCTCCTGGCAGATTCCGGGTCGCGGACTGTAACCGCCGGTTGGGACTTTCACCCGACCCCGAAGATTTATTCTTTTCCGTGTTCTATTATAGAACGATATTCCAGACATTGCAAGACTTAATTTTGTGCTGAAGAAACTTCCTGATTTTTAAATAAAGAAAATTCCTATTACAAAGTACGCTATTAATGCAAGGCCTCCGCACACAAGAGCATACGGCAGCTGTGTCTTTACATGGTCAATATGATCAGATGCCGCACCTGTTGATGAAAGCACCGTCGTATCCGAAAGCGGTGAACAGTGATCTCCAAAAACTCCGCCTCCTGCAACTGCCGCAAAACTTGCAACGATCAAAAGACTCATTTGATTATCTGTAAAGCTGAAGGCAAGCGGAAGAGCGATCGGCATACAGATGGCAAATGTTCCCCAGGACGATCCTGTAGCAAAAGCCATAATAGATGCTACTAAGAAAATAATAGCCGGCAGCATATGTGGAGTCAGGAAGTTCTCCGTCAGGGAAATGATATAATTTGCAGTTCCCATTTCGCTGCTCAGCTCATTCACTGCATAAGCAAGGGCAAGAAGCATAACTGCCGGAATCGCTCCCTTTACACCATCAGTCAGAGTGTTCATCACTTCTTTAAATGGGATTCCCTGGATCATCATACTGATCGTCATAATAATAACTACAAACAAAAACGCTTCCATTGTCTTTGCAGAGTCAAAAGCAATATATGTTCCAAGCGCAATGCTGATAATAACAAGAACCGGAAGAATAAAATTCAGAAAAACTCTTTGCCGGATTCCCGGATACGGCTGCATCTCTGTCAGCTCTTTCCCAATCAGAGGCGTTGCTCCATCCCGGATAACCTTTCCTTCCTCTACCGCACGTTTCTCTGCTTTCTTCATGGGGCCGAAATCTTTTACGATTCCAGTTGCAATCAAACCTACAAAGAGTACAGCGAAAATAGGATAAAAATTAAACGGAATGGCATGCAGGAATAAGGAAGCCGCATCTTCCGTGGTTTCAATACATCCCACTCCAAGGGCAAGTCCCATCAGATATGCCGCCCAGCCGGTGATCGGCATAAGAACGCTGACAGGAGCGGAAGTAGAATCCGCAATGTAAGCCAGCTTTTCTCTGGAAACCTTCGCCTTATCCGTGATACTTCTCATAACCGATCCTACAAAAAGCGGGCTGAAAGAATCACTGAAGTAAATAAAGATTCCAAGAATCCAAGCCATAAGCTGTGCACCTTTTCTACTCAGATTCTTTTCATGCACTTTCTGTGAAAATCCCTGGATTGCTCCGGTCTTCTGGAAATAAGCCACCAGGATTCCGATAAAAGTATTCAGCAGCATTACCCAGGAAAAACTTGTTGTTCCAAGGCTGTTCTGCAAAAGAGTCGGGAAGCCGAAAATTCCCTGTCCCGCGCACAGTGTCCCTACGATACACGCCACCGCCAGGGACACAACCGTGTTTCTAGTAATGAAAGACAATACGATAGCAAGTATTGCCGGAATAACTGAAATAAATCCCATTGTTTCCATTTGATTTTCCCTTTCTCATTCGTTCTTTAGATGACGGAACGCACAGAATCTCTTCCGCACCGTTCCGCCTGTAAATCATTATAATTTAATATAATTTTCTGACCGTGTCACTGTGGCCGGAGGCGCCGGATCCAGCTGCCTGTCTGCAATCCCCAGGATATCCTCTGGACGGATCCACGGACGGTTCTGAAGAGCGCTTGTCTCTTCATGAGTCAAATAACCTTTGTATGTGGTGAGGCTTCTTCTTAAAAATCCGTCCCGCTCACATGCCTTGGCAACTCCATTGTTTAAAATGCTGCGGAAATGCGGAAGAACAGACGCCGCATAAGCAACAGATGTGGAGTTGGCAATAGCTCCCGGAATATTGCTTACACAATAGTGCACAACTCCTTCCTCCACATATCTTGGGTTCTCATGAGTTGTCTCGTGAAACGTCTCAATCGCTCCCTGTTCATCGTTACTGATATCTACAAGAACTGATCCTGGCTCCATAGTTCTTATCATCTCTCTCGTCACCAGATATTCCTTATTCCCTTTTGGCCACTTTACACAATTCAATATCATATCTGTTTCCGGAAGAACAGCGGCAATATTTTCCCTGCTGGAGATCATCGTGTTGATGGTCTGGTTATACTGACTCTGCAAAGTCCGCAAAAGTCCGATATTGATATCTGCCACTGTGACCCACGCTCCAAGAGCATGCAGAACTGACAGCGCTGCCTGTCCCACTGTTCCCCCTCCAAGGATCAATACCTTCATTCCCGGAGCGGCCCCCAGTCCGCTGACAAATTTTCCTTTTCCGCCATTGATCGTAAGCATAGATTCCAGCCCCATTAAGGCTCCCTGTTTTCCCGCTGCTTCACAGTTGGGAGAACCATATCTGTGGCTGTCCTCAGCTGTAAATGCGATCACCTTTTTGTCCAGAAGCGCCTGTACTTCTTCCGGATGAGCTGCCGGATGGATACAGGTGAACACAATCTGATCCTCACGGAGCATGTCATATTCTGACGGCTCAAATTCTTTTACTTTCGCAACAAAATCGCAGGTATCATAAATTTCTTTTGCTGTATCTACAAGTTTTGCTCCTGCCAGAGCATACTTTTCATCCGGAAATCCCGCCCTTGCTCCTGCTCCTTTTTGCACAAGGACCTCATGGCCATCTGCAGTCAGACTGGAAATTTCAACAGGAGTAGCAATCACTCGGTTCTCTCCTACTTTAATGTCCTTTAAAATTCCTACCTTCATTTTTTTACCTTCTTTGCATAAATATTCTTATGTTATGAATACGCACAACGATTTATTATACCTTTTTTTAATCTTTATCGCAATATTTTTTCTTCGTATAATCCCAGAATGCCCCTGCTGCCGCCGGTGGCAGCTGATAGCGGCGACGTACAAGATAAAGTCTGGAGTCATGCTGAGGATGTATAATTTTTTTATAAACCAGATTTCGTCCGCTTGTAAAACTCTTTACCGACTCCGGACTGATAGCGATTCCGGTACTATGTTCCACCATGGGAATCACAGAGGCTACCGAATTATAATAGCAGAAGATCTTTCTCTCTTCAGATATTTCGTTAAACCAATTGAGAATCTCGTCCTGAAGAGAAGGACGCACAGAAATCATCAAAGGTTCCTGTCCCAGGGCAGACAGTTCAATTTCATCCGCTCCTCCTGCAAGAGGATGATCCCTGCTCATGACAGCAACCCACGGTTCCTGCCTAAGGAATATGCTTTCACATTGTTCTATATAGAAAGGTTCTCTTAAAATGGCCATATCCACAAGGCTGCGGTTCAGTTTATCTGTAACTTCATCTCCATTGCCTGACCAGATCTGAAAAGAGACATCCGGGTACTGACTGTGAAATCCTTCCGCCAAATCAGGAAGAATACTTCCCCCGCATGTCTCCACTACCCCGATCGACACCTGCCCGCACAAACTGTTTCCCATTTGTCCCAGCTGACTTCTTGTCTTTTCCACAAGTGCCAGGATCTCCTCCGCCTGCCTCTTTAAATAATAGCCTTCTTCCGTCAGCTGGATCCTCCTTTTTCCTCTCTCAAAAAGAACAACTCCCAATTCCTCCTCCAGAAGCTGGAGCTGCCGGCTTAAAGGGGGCTGGGCAATACACAGCCTTTTCGCCGCTTTCGTAATATTCCCTTCTTCTGTTACTGCCAGAAAATACCTCAATGATTTTATATCCATTTTCCGCACCTCATTATCTATACTTTTTTGATATGGTTATTTATATATTATATGTATTTTTATATAGAATTACAATATGATATAATGTGCACGCAGGCAATGAGCCGTGCAGAAATACAAGAAATCAAAAGGCCCGCTTGCAGGGACTTTTGGTGTCTTGTATTTCTATAGGGCGAATGCCCGTGAGCGAGGCCTCTTGGGGCCGAGCTGTCACGGCTCATTGAGCTCTCTGTATCTTCACAGGGCGAATGCCCGTGAGCGAGGCCTCTTGGGGCCGAGCTGCCACGGCTCATTGAGCTCTCTGTATCTTCACAGGGCGAATGCCCGTGAGCGAGGCCTCTTGGAGCCGAGCTGTCATATTACTATTATAAAATTTGAGGTTAATTATCATGGAAAAAAAATATGAAGCTCCCATTCATTATCTGATGTCATTTATCGGCGGCTTTTTCGGTGTATACTCCATTTTAAATTTTTGTGATTTTTTCGGCAATGCACAGACTGCAAACATGATTTATCTGATTACTAATCTTCTCGGTCATAATTTCAGCAGCGCCCTTATCCGTCTGGGCGGCGTGGCAGTCTATATGCTGGCTCTTGGCCTGACTGCCTACCTCCCCAAACATTCCCGCATCAGCCTCCCGCTTGCAAGTGTACTTCTGGACGGTGCGGCTGCCTTTGTGGTTGGTTTCCTTCCTGCCGGGATGGATCCGGTACTGGCCCTCTATCCGTTTTTCTTCGCCACCGCATTCCAGTGGGGAAGCTTTAAAGGCGCTTATGGATTCACAAGCTCTACCATTTTTTCCACTAACAACCTTCGGCAGTTTACTACTGCTGTAACAGAAATTATTTTTAACAGGGATTCTTCTTTCTGTCTGAAAGCAAGATTCTTTGGTTGTACACTTCTTTCTTATCATCTGGGAGTTGCCGTTTCTTATATTCTGTGTATGGTCTGGGGAACTCACAGTATCTGGTTTGTGATTCCCGCCGCTATTGCGGCAGTTCCTTTTGTCTGCATTGACAACGGATGTTTCTTCACTGGCGATTTTCAAACTTTTGTGCAAAAAAACAGAACCTGAAACCTGATTTCAAGTTCTGTATCCAAGAAAGAATATCTAGGAAATCCCTTTCATGGTAAGCTGGATCCGTTTTCTTTTCAGATCCACACTCATGACCTTCACATCTACGATATCTCCCACACTCACTGCTTCCAGCGGGTGTTTAATAAACTTCTTATCTGTGATCTCTGAAATATGCACCAGTCCGTCCTGATGAACTCCGATGTCCACAAAAACTCCAAAATCAATTACATTTCTTACTGTTCCTTTGAGAATCATACCTTCTTTTAAGTCTTTCATTTCCAGCACATCGGTGCGAAGGATTGGCTTGGGCATCTCTTCTCTCGGATCACGTCCGGGCTTCTCCAGTTCTTTTACAATATCCCGCAATGTAATATCACCGATTCCAAGCTCTTCTGACAACTTTTTATAATCTTTAATGGTAAGAGACAATCCTGCCAACCGTCCTTTTGCAACATCTTCCAGCGTAAATCCCTGTTTTTCCAGGAGTTTTTTCGCCGCCTCATAGGATTCCGGATGAACGCTGGTTGCATCCAGCGGATTATCGCCGCCTGCGATCCTCATAAATCCTGCACACTGTTCATAGGCCTTTGGCCCCAGTTTTGCTACTTTCAAGAGCTGCTTTCTGTCAGTAAATTCTCCATTTTCTTCCCGATAGGCAACAATATTTTTTGCAATCGCTGTACTGATGCCGGATATATAGGAAAGAAGCGGCGCAGATGCAGTATTGAGATCTACCCCTACCTTATTGACACAGTCTTCCACAACTCCGGACAGCGTATCGCTTAATTTTTTCTGGTTCATATCATGCTGGTACTGCCCTACTCCTATAGACTTAGGGTCTATTTTCACCAGTTCCGCCAGAGGATCCTGCAGTCGCCTTGCAATAGAAGCGGCGCTTCTTTGACCAACGTCAAATTTCGGGAACTCTTCCGACGCAAGCTTACTTGCGGAGTACACAGATGCCCCCGCTTCACTGACGATCACATACTGCACTTTCTGCGGAATTTCTTTTAAAAGTTCCACAATAAACATCTCCGATTCCCTGGACGCCGTTCCGTTTCCAAGGGAAATCAACGTAATATTATACTTTGGTATGATCTTTTTCAGAAGATCTTTGGATGCCTGGATCTTCTGTGGAGTGGTGGGCGCTGTAGGATAAATTACTGTTGTTCCGATCACTTTTCCTGTCGGGTCTACCACTGCCAGCTTACATCCTGTCCGAAAGGCCGGATCCCATCCCAGAACAGTCTGTCCGGTAATCGGCGGCTGCATAAGAAGCTGCTCCAGATTTTTTCCAAATACACTGATAGCTCCGTCCTCTGCCTTTTCCGTCAGGCTGTTCCTGATCTCCCGCTCGATGGCAGGCGCGATCAGCCTTTTATAGCTGTCATCGACCGCTTCTTTCAGAGCCGGAGAAGTATTTGGATTCTGTTTATGGATCACCTTTTTCTCAAGGTAGCGCAGAATATCTTCCTCCGGAGCCTCAATCTTAACCGTAATGTATTTTTCTTTTTCTCCCCGGTTCAAAGCCAGAATCCGGTGTCCCGCAAGTCTTGTTACAGGTTCCTCAAAATCATAATACATTTCATATACAGACTGCGCATTTTCGTCCTTTGCCTTGGAAATCAGCTTCCCTTTCTGCATGGTGATCTTACGGATATGACTTCTGAAATCTGCTTCGTCCGAAATATTTTCCGCAATAATATCCTTTGCTCCGGCAATAGCTTCCTCTGCATTCTTTACTTCCTTTTCCGGATTTACATATTCCTGCGCTGCCTCCTCAAGAGACATATTCAGATTCTGAAATGTAATAAGGGCAGCCAGGCCTTCCAGGCCTTTTTCTTTGGCAATGGTTGCCCTTGTCCTTCTCTTAGGGCGGTAAGGACGATATAAATCCTCTACTACCACCATTGTCTCTGCCTCAAGAATCTGCTTTTTCAGTTCTTCCGTCAGTTTTCCCTGTTCCTCAATACTGGAGAGCACCTGCTCCTTTTTCTCTTCCAATCCCCTAAGGTACTGCAGCCTTTCGTGCAGCCGGCGAAGCTGCTCATCATCAAGCGTCCCAGTTGCTTCTTTTCTGTATCTTGCGATAAACGGAATGGTATTGCCTTCATCAATCAGCTTGATGGCTGCATCTACCTGCCATCTTTTTACTCCCAATTCCTCCGTAATTCTCTGATTAATATCCATATGTTACAATCCTTTCTTTGTGGTGCTTATCTGCAGGATTATTATACTGGAAAACATCCGGTTATGCAATGAAAGGAATCATCAAAGGAAAATACCGAGTTCACTCTGTTTTCTTGAAGCCCCTATGGAAATATGGTATAATCGCTTTTATAAACAGATAAAGGGGATGTATCGCTATGGTAAAAACAGAGGAGTTATCCAAACAGCAGTTAAAATCAAAAGAAACAAAAGACCGAATCTTTCAGGCTGCCAAAACAATCCTTAGAAAAAAGGGATATGAAGGCTTGTCTATAAAAAATATATGTGAAGAAGCAGGCGTTTCCAACGGTAGTTTCTATCACCATTTTAAAACAAAGGATGATCTTTTATCTTATTATATTGAAGAACAGCCAAGTATTGATCCCGATTGTCTTGAACTTCCCGCCAACGCCGAAGAAGCCAAGACGGCCATTATCCATGTTTATTTAAATTATGCCCACTATTGCCGCGAGCTTGGCCTTGATTTTGTATCAAACTATTACACACCAAAAAATCAGTCTTTAAATCCTGATATCCGAACAGAGCGTCCCTATCCTATCGTTACTGTCCAGCACTATCTGCAGAGGGCGATCGACGCTGGTATCCTCCACTTAAAGCATCCTCTGGAGGAAGTCACCACGGATATCCGTATTATCGTAATCGGCAATGTATTCGAGTGGTGCCTGAAGAATGGAGATGCTGATTTTGAGGGAAATATACGGCGTCTTCTGACAACTTATCTCGATGGGCTTATGTAGATGGGGTTATACAGGTTGCTTTCCTTTGCTTCTCATGATATGATGAACCCACAAAGCAAAAGGAGGGTTTATCAATGCTGATGATCAGAGACATTACCGAGGCTGACAGGGAAGAAGTTATCGCAATGATGAAAGAATTTTACGGAAGCCCTGCCTGCCTTCACACAGTCCCTGAAGAAAATTTTCACCGGACCATCACAGCGGCAATAGAGAAAAGTCCTCTCGCAAGGATCCTTGTTCTGGAAGAGACAGATCAGTCGCCGGCAGAAAGGATTACCGGATATGCTAACCTGGCTATCACCTGGAACAACGAAGCAGGCGGCATCCAGGTATGGTTTGATGAACTTTTTTTCAAAAGTAATGCCAGGGGAAAGGGATACGGCACTGAAGTTTTTCAGTGGCTGGAAAAAGAATATCCGCAGGCACGGCGTATCCGTCTGGAAGTAACCCACGAGAACACCAGAGCAATTTCTCTGTATGAGCGGCTCGGATATGAAGAACTGCCCTATTATCAGATGATCAAGGATAAGTTATCCTGATGGCAGAAATTTTAAAAAATTATATAAAACGAATACGCCCGGCTACTTTTCATAGCCGGGCGTTCTTTTTTACACTTCCATACGAAACGTCAATCTATTCGTTTTCTTCCGTATATTTCTTAATATTGGATGCGTTTGTAAGCTTCTGCACACCGTCTTTTCCTACAAGCACAAGGGTCGGCGCAGACATGATCCCATATTTCTTTGCCAGATCTTTATTTTCCTCCGCATCGATCATCTCATAATCCACATGGGCCTCTTCCAGTGCATTCTTGGCTATCTTGCAGTTAGGACAGGTCTTTGTTGTAAACAGAAGCTTTCTCGGTGCATCCGCCTCTGCCTTCATGACCTCATCGATCTTTTCTCCTGCCTTGGATTTTACATGGAAGTGAGAATGACTCAAGTCATATACTTTACGATCCTTAAATTCCTGTGCCTTTCCGTCATTCCAGTTCTGAACCGGACGGTAGTATCCTGTAATACGGCTGTAAACTTCTGTTACATTGCCGCACTCCGGACAAGTATAGTGCTCGCCCGAAATATAACCGTGATCCTTACAGATAGAGTAAGTCGGTGACATTGTATAATAAGGCAATTTGTAATTTTCTGCTATCTTACGTACCAGAGAAGCGGCTGACTTCCAGGAAGGAAGCTTCTCTCCCAGGAACGCATGGAACACGGTTCCTGATGTGTACAGTGTCTGCAGATCATCCTGAATGTCCAGAGCGTCAAAAATATCTTCTGTATATCCTACAGGCAAATGAGAACTGTTGGTGTAATATGGCGTGCCGCAGTCCTCTGCCGCTGTAATGATATCCGGGAACTGCTCCACATCATGTTTCGCAAACCGGTAAGCGGTTGACTCTGCCGGTGTTGCTTCCAGATTGTAAAGATCGCCGTATTCTTCCTGATATCCGGACAGTCTTTCTCTCATATGATTAAGAACTCTCTTGGAAAATTCCTGTGTCTCCTTATGCGTCATATCCTTGCCGATCCATTTTGCGTTGAGTCCGGCTTCATTCATTCCCACAAGTCCGATCGTGGAGAAATGATTGTCAAATGTTCCAAGATAACGTTTTGTATACGGATACAGTCCGCCTTCCAGAAGCTGGGTAATAACCTGTCTCTTTACATGCAAAGAGCGGGCAGAAATATCCATCAGCCGGTCCAGACGGCTCATAAACTCTTCTTCGTTTTCAGACTGGTAAGCGATCCTTGGCATGTTGATGGTCACAACTCCAATGGATCCTGTGCTCTCGCCGCTTCCGAAAAATCCGCCTGATTTTTTGCGAAGCTCACGAAGATCAAGACGCAGACGGCAGCACATGCTTCTTACATCGCTCGGCTCCATATCACTGTTAATGTAGTTAGAGAAGTATGGTGTTCCGTATTTTGCTGTCATCTCAAAGAGAAGACGGTTATTTTCCGTATCAGACCAGTCAAAATCACTGGTGATGGAGTAAGTCGGGATCGGATACTGGAATCCGCGTCCGTGAGCATCTCCCTCGATCATGATCTCAATGAACGCCTTATTGATCATATCCATCTCTTTCTTACAGTCTCCGTATGTAAAATCCATGTCCTTGCCGCCGACGATCGCCGGAAGGTTGGCAAGGTCATTCGGAACAGTCCAGTCCAGAGTAATATTGGAAAACGGTGCCTGTGTACCCCATCTGGACGGTGTGTTCACTCCGTAAATAAACGATTCTATACACTTTTTCACACTGTCATAGCTTAAATTGTCCACCTTGACAAACGGCGCCAGATAAGTATCGAAAGAAGAGAATGCCTGCGCGCCGGCCCATTCATTCTGCATGATTCCCAGGAAGTTTACCATCTGGTTGCAAAGAACGCTCAAATGCTTTGCAGGAGAAGAGGAAATTTTTCCCGGTATTCCTCCCAACCCTTCCTGGATCAGCTGCTTCAGCGACCATCCTGCACAGTATCCGGTCAGCATGGAAAGGTCATGAAGATGGATATCCGCATTTCTGTGAGCCTGCCCGATCTCCTCATCATAGATTTCCGACAGCCAGTAATTTGCTGTGATCGCTCCTGAATTGCTTAAGATCAGACCTCCCACAGAATAAGTTACTGTAGAATTTTCTTTCACACGCCAGTCGGAAACATTAACATAATTGTCAACAATTTCCTTATAATCCAACATGGTCGATTTGAGATTGCGGATCTTCTCCCGGTTTTTACGATAAAGGATATATCCTTTTGCCACATCGCCGTAACCTGCCTGGACAAGCACCTGCTCTACGCTGTCCTGAATATCCTCTACCTGGATCAGATCCTTTTTGATCTTCGGCTCAAAATCTGCAGTCACCTTCAGCGACAGCATATCTATGATGGACGGATGATACTGCCTGTTCTGTGCTTCAAACGCTTTTGTGATGGCGATACTGATCTTGGCAATATCAAATTCCGCGATCTGTCCGTCTCTTTTTACTACCTGATACATGAAATGACCTCCCCTTTTATTTTTCTTTTGTGCTGGTTCTTTTATCATACCACCTTATCTCCGTAAGAGTCAATACAAAATAACAACATGTTGTGCACACTTTTCGTCTTCTTCACAACATGTTGTTATTATGTTCCCTCATATTTTCTATAAACCACGCAGTTTTGCAGATTCTACGTCCTTTTTCACAACCTCCAGGGCCTGCTCCATAATTTCTTTATTATAGCCGTGCAGTCCGGGACGGATCAGATCCCCTGAATCTACAAACTGCTGAAGGTAATACTCCCTGGCTCCCCGGATCCACCGTCCAATAGAAGCAAAATCCGACCTTTGATGAAATTCCCGCACAACAGTCGTTCGAAATTCATAGGGTACTTCTCCCGACATCAGATACTTGACACTTCTATGTACATCTCTGATATCATAATCTTCTATCCCGATCGTTTTTCCGTAATGCTCCTGGGAATTTTTAATATCCATTGCCACATAATCGATCAGTCCTGCTTCCACAAGCCGGATCAGCTTATCCGGAAAGCTTCCGTTGGTGTCCAGTTTCACATCATACCCCATCTCTTTGATCTGCCGGATAAATTCTTCGATCCCGTCCTGTATCAATGGCTCTCCGCCGCTGATGCACACGCCGTCAAGGATCCCCTGGCGTTTGGTGAGAAATCGGAAAATCTCCTCTTCCGGTATGGTCTCATTCGCTGATGTATCGATCACAAGGGAGGCATTGTGGCAAAACGGACACCTGAAATTACATCCTGCCGTAAATATGGTGCAGGCAACCTTTCCGGGATAGTCCAGCAATGTTAATTTCTGCAATCCTTGTATTATCATATCTCTCATCTCCTGCTTTTATTTTATTCTATCACAGGCAGGTAGAGATTACTATTTTTTTATTCGTACAGAAACGCGGAATAAAACCAATCCCACTACAAAAACCACCGCCAGAACGGCAACGCCCTGGTTTGTGCTGCCCGTGACCTGTGAAACAAATCCTACCAGGGCAGTTCCGATAAAGGAAGCTCCTTTTCCGCAGATATCCATAATCCCAAAATATTCCCCTGATTTCTGGGGCGGAATTAATTTTGCAAAATGGGAGCGGGACAGCGCCTGTATGCCTCCCTGGAACAATCCCACACATACTGCCAAAATCCAGAACTGCAGCTGGCTGTTTAAAAACAGTGCATATACCGCAATGGCCGTATAGGCCAGGATACAGATGGTGATCAGATTTTCGGACGGGTATTTTTCCGTAAACTTTCCAAAGGCAATCGCCGATGGAAAGGCCACGATCTGAGTGACAAGAAGCGCCAGAAGAAGCCCTGTGGTATCCAGCCCCAATGCCGTTCCATATGCGGTAGCCATCTCTATGATCGTGTAAACACCATCAATATAAAAGAAATACGCAAGAAGATACAATAGAATCTTCCGGTCATCTTTCATGCCTTTTAATGTCTCCCAAAGTCTCCGAAAACTTTTCCCCACAAGTCCGGGCGTATTTTCCACATAATGGATCTGGCGGTAGTTTTTCAGCAGCGGAAAAGACGAAACAATCCACCACACCGCCACTACGGCAAAAGAAATCCCCATCGCCGTCTGCATGGAAAGGCCGAGAGGTTCTGCTCCCAGCACAATCCCAAGACTGATGATAAAGGGAATACAGCTTCCGATATATCCCCAGGCATATCCCTGGGAAGAAACCTCATCCAGTTTTTCCGGCGTTGTCACATCGTGAAGCATAGAATCATAAAACACAAGACTTGCAGAATAGCCGATCTTGGCGATCACAAAGATCACCAGAAATCCCAGCCATGTGGCAGCGATCCCCATGGCAATACAGCCGATCACGCCCACCAGCACAGTAACAAGAAAAATTTTCTTTTTATAGTTTTTAGTGTCGGCCACCGCACCAAAGACAGGCCCGATAAAAGCAACTGCCAAAGTGGCGACAGAGGCCGCATAACCCCAGTATGCAAGATAAGTCACAGAAGAAAGGCCTGCAGATTCTGACAAGTAATTGAAATAGATAGGAATGATCGTGGAAACCAGAAGTACAAACGCCGAGTTTCCAACATCATACAAAATCCAGGCTTTTTCCAGAGAGGTATATTTTTGTTTTTGTTTCATTGTTTTCTCCTTTTCCCTGCCCTGTCGGGCATTTTCCTTTTCGCAATTAAATTACAGCGCACTTTAACTATTATACTCCAGTATAAATGGGGTTTGTCAATTCTACTGCGCATATCTTGTAAAGTTTCTGTAAAGTATTCCCATTTTCCTCCTTACATGATACAATATCAGAAATACCGTACTGATTACAAAGGGTAACACCTGAGTAAAAAGGCGCTTCCAGCATGAATCAAGAAGGGAGATGGAATCTCCCGCCTTTTGCCTGCGCCATCGGTGCAGGTTTTTTTAGGAGGTTAAACGCACAGATGAAACAGACCAATCGCCTGCTGATCGACAAACTGCATCAGACTCATACTCTGTCCAGGGACGAGTGGATCCATCTGATCACAAACCGAACCACAGAGGATGCCTCTTATCTTTTTGCCCTGTCAAGAGAAGTGCGGCATCACCATTACGGACACAGCGTCTATATCCGCGGCCTGATCGAATTTACAAACTACTGTAAAAACGACTGCTATTACTGCGGCATTCAAAAAAGCAACCGCAATGTGTACCGCTACCGTCTCACTGAAGAGGAGATACTCTCCTGCTGCCGGGAAGGCTATTCCCTGGGGTTCCGCACTTTCGTACTCCAGGGGGGTGAGGACGGCTGGTTCACAGATGACCGCATGGTACATCTGATTTCTCAGATCAAAGACCTGTGGCCGGACTGTGCCGTGACCCTCTCTATCGGAGAGAAGGCCCATCATTCCTATCAGGCATTTTTTGACGCTGGGGCAGACCGCTATCTTCTCCGTCACGAGACCTTTGACGCCGGTCACTATGCCCGGCTTCATCCGGCCTGTCTTAGCTCTTCATCCCGGCAGGCCTGCCTGTGGGACCTGAAGGCCATCGGATATCAGGTAGGCACTGGTTTTATGGTAGGTTCTCCTTTCCAGAGCGCGGAAAATCTGGCCGATGACATGCTGTTTATCAAAAAGCTGAATCCTCATATGGTAGGGATCGGGCCTTTTATCCCTCACCGGGATACCGTATTTGCCAGGGAACCTGCCGGCACCCTGGAGCTGACCCTGTTTATGCTGGGACTTCTCCGCCTGATGCTCCCAAAGGTTCTTCTTCCTGCCACCACCGCTCTTGGCACAATCCAGGAGAACGGAAGAGAACTTGGAATCCTGGCCGGTGCAAATGTTGTTATGCCCAATCTCTCTCCGAAAACCCACCGAAAAGATTATTCCCTTTACGACAATAAACTGTCTGACGGCGAGGAGGCTGCAGAGGGAAAAGAAAAGCTGGAAAAGCGTATGGAGGCAGTCGGTTATCATATTCTGACACACCGCGGAGATTCTTTGAACATTTCCTGATCAATGCGGTGTATAAAACTTGCGATAACGGAGGAAAGAAAAATGTATGACGTAAACTCAAAATGTCCAGATGATTTTATCAACCACGAGGAAATCCTCACCACGCTTGCCTACGCTGAAGAAAACAAGCACAATGAGGCACTGATCGATTCCATTATCGAAAAGGCCAAAAAGCGTAAAGGACTGTCCCACCGCGAGGCAGCGGTTCTTCTGGACTGCGATATTGAAGAAAAAAATCAGGAAATTTACAAGCTGGCCGAACAGATCAAAAAAGATTTTTACGGCAACCGTATTGTCATGTTTGCCCCCTTGTACTTATCCAACTACTGCATTAACGGATGTACCTACTGCCCCTATCATATGAAGAACAAACATATTGCAAGGAAAAAACTGACCCAGGAAGAAATCCGGCGGGAAGTCATTGCGCTGCAGGATATGGGGCACAAACGTCTGGCTCTGGAAGCAGGCGAGGATCCGGTGCACAATACCATGGATTATTATCTGGACAGTATTAATACCATTTACAGCATCAAGCATAAGAACGGAGCCATCCGGCGCGTCAATATCAACATTGCCGCTACAACGGTAGATAATTACCGCCTTCTGAAGGAAGCCGGCATCGGCACTTATATCCTGTTCCAGGAAACTTACCATAAAAAAAGTTATCTTCAGCTCCACCCTACCGGTCCGAAACATGACTACGATTACCACACTACTGCAATGGACAGAGCCATGGAGGGCGGCATCGACGATGTGGGAATCGGCGTTCTTTTTGGTCTGGATAAGTACCGTTATGAATTTACAGGACTTCTTATGCATGCCGAACATCTGGAGGCTGCTTTCGGTGTCGGCCCTCATACCATCAGCGTCCCTCGCCTCCGTCATGCAGACGATATCGACGCCGATGCCTTTGATAACGGGATTGATGACGATACCTTCGCCAAGATTGTAGCCTGTATCCGGATTGCGGTTCCCTACACCGGTATGATCATCTCCACCCGCGAAAACCAGAAGTGCCGGGAGAGAGTCCTTCATCTTGGCATCTCACAGATCAGCGGCGGTTCCCGTACCAGCGTAGGCGGATACTGTGAACCGGAGCCGGAAGATGAACGCTCAGAGCAGTTCGATGTCAGCGATACCCGCACATTGGATGAAGTTGTCCGCTGGCTGATGGAAATGGATTACATTCCCAGCTTCTGCACTGCCTGTTATCGGGAGGGACGGACAGGAGACCGTTTCATGTCTCTTTGCAAAAGCGGGCAAATCCAAAACTGCTGCCATCCAAATGCACTGATGACTCTGGAAGAATATCTGATGGATTATGCATCCCCTGAAACAAAAGCCATCGGCGACAAACTGATCGATCGGGAAATCCTCAACGTACCGAATCTTAAGGCACGGGCTGTTGTGGAAGAAAATCTCCGCCTGATCCGTGAAAACAACCGCCGTGATTTCCGCTTTTAATAAAAATCAGAAACACCTTTTTGAATCCGGGCCGGGGCCTGCACAAAGCTCCGGCCGCTCTAACGAAAGGAGACTTTTATGAGCTTAAACAACACCCCCAGCTCCGAGCGCGTTCATATCGGCATTTTCGGAAAGCGCAACGCCGGAAAATCCAGCCTTATTAACGCTGTAACTTCCCAAAATCTTGCCATTGTTTCCGATATCAAAGGCACTACCACAGATCCTGTCATGAAAGCCATGGAACTTCTCCCCCTGGGTCCGGTCGTCCTCATTGACACCCCCGGACTTGATGACAGCGGAGAGCTTGGCCTTATGCGCATCCAAAAGGCCCACCAGGCTCTGAACCGCTGCGACATTGCCGTCCTTGTCATTGACGCACTGGAAGGTATCACGCCGGAAGACGGAAAAATTCTGGAAAAGATACAAAAGAAGCAGATTCCCTGTATTCTTGCCATAAATAAATGTGATCTGCTCTCCTCGTTCGACTCTCCTGTCCCTCTGACAGATTCTTTGCCGGACAACATCCATACTGTCCGCATCAGTGCCAGAAATGGACAGGGGATCTTTGAATTGAAGGAAATGCTTGCCGCCAGTCTTCCTGAGGAAGACAAAGGAAGACGCATTGTAGGGGATCTGATCCATCCCTCCAGTCTGGTGATACTTGTCATCCCCATTGACAAAGCAGCGCCGAAGGGACGTCTCATCCTGCCGCAGCAGCAGACCATCCGCGATATTCTTGATTCCGGCGCTTATGCCCTGACTGTCCGTGAAACAGAACTTGCTGCCGCACTTTCTTCTCTTGGCAGGACCCCTGACCTTGTCATTACAGACAGCCAGGCATTTTCCTACGTCGCCGAAATTGTTCCAGAAGAGATCCCTCTCACCTCTTTTTCTATTTTATTTGCCAGATACAAAGGGAATTTAAAAACTCTGGCAGACGGTGCCAGAGCTTTGGACTCCTTAAAGGAGGATGATACCATTTTAATCTCAGAAGGCTGTACCCATCACAGACAATGCGAGGATATCGGAACAGTCAAGCTTCCGAATCTCATTCGGAAGCACACCGGATGCAAGGACCTTACGTTCTCCTTCACAAGCGGCACAGAATTTCCCGCTGATTTAAGCGGCTTTTCCATGATCGTCCACTGCGGCGGATGCACCCTTAACGAAAGAGAAATGAAATACAGGCTCTCCTGCGCGGAAGACGCCGGCATCCCTATCACCAATTACGGCACGGCCATTGCACATATGAACGGCATCCTTCCCCGCTGCCTGCAGCCGTTTTCACTGTAACAAATACACGCTACGCCAGAGCAACAATTGTTGAAAGAAACATCAGCAGCATTCCCATAAGGAAAAGGAAGAAGCTGACAACAAGCAGAAGAACCAGCTGCCATCTCTTTTCTCTGGGAAATATACCCTTTGTATATCCCGGCTGTCCTCTGTGGATCAGATAATTTCCTATATAGAGCAAAAGAGGCGCGCCGGAGGAGTACATCAGATAGATTGCCATCACCATCAGAGAAACTCCTCCTGCCATCTGCTGCTGTACTTCTGCCATCTGGCTCTGATCCACAGCGGCCCCGGGCATCATGGAAAGGAAGAGAAGCAGGAGAATCGGCACTGCATTATTGATAAGATGAAACAGCATATTATAGAACATATTATCTGTCTCCATCAGAAGATATCCCATTGCAATTCCAAGGATCGTTGTAGGGATGGCTCTCCAGATGCTTCCATGGAACAGTCCGAATACTACTGAAACAACCAGAATACCGATCCATTTATTTCTTATACTCCGAAAGCATCCAAGAAAAGTCCCTCGGAACGCCACTTCCTCACACACAGCAGGAGTCAGGGCAACAAGGAAAAGGGAGAACCAGGCCGGAAGCGTCATTACCACGCTTCCCACATCCTCTCCTGCCCCCAGCATCTGCTGTGGAAAGAAATAGCTGAGGACGCCCACAATACCCATGGCTGCCAGAAATGTTCCAAGCCAGAGCACAATAGTGCCTCCTACCTTGGCTGCTTCCGGCCTCTTCAGAGGGAAAATCCGCCGAATATCCGCCCGAAACGCCGCAGCAATTCCCACTGCAAGCACAATCAGCAGAAGCTCTCCGATCAGTGTCCCCCACACGCCGAACCAGCGGCCAAATAATCCGCTCAAGATAAAAATATCTATCCAAAATACAGGTACAAATATGACCGCCATCCACGGCTTCAGTTGTCTTTTTTCCATTCTGTCTTTTAATCTCCTTTATTTGATACACAGGTTACAGGCTTTTTGAAATCTCTTCACATGTTTTCATTGCTTCTATCACTGCACTGCGAAATCCCATCTCCTCCAGCACCCGCACCGCTTCGATGGTTGTACCTGCCGGCGAACACACCATATCCTTCAGCTCTGCCGGATGTTTTCCTGTTTCCAGAACCATTTTTGCACTTCCCATTACCGCCTGGGCAGCAAATTTATAAGCCTGGGCTCTTGGCATTCCTCCGGATACCGCCGCATCCGCCATAGCCTCGATCAAAATAAATACATAGGCCGGGGAACTTCCGCTTACAGATACCACAGCGTCCATCAGACGCTCCGGGATCACTTCTGCTTTTCCAAAGCTTCCAAGAATTTTCAAAGCCTCTTCCATCTCCTCTTCCGTTACATATTTATTTTTGCATACCGCTGTCATTCCCTCTCCAACCATTGCAGGAGTATTTGGCATTGTACGTATGATCTTTACCGGCTTCCCAAACTGTTCCTCTACCCAGTCAAGTGTTTTTCCGGGAGCAATGGTAATGATGAGATGGCTGTCTGTGATCTCATCTTTGATCTCCTCGATCACATCGGCATAAAACTGTGGTTTTACAGAAAGGATAAGAATCTTAGCCTCTCTTGCAGCTGTTTTATTGTCAGCTGTCACATGGATGCCGTACTTCTCCTGCACCCGCTTTCTGCCTGCTTCAGTGGGATCTGCCCCGATCACTTCATCCGCCTTGGCAAGACCATTTGCAAGGATACCTCCCATCATGGCAGTCGCCATATTTCCTGTTCCAATAAATCCCAGTTTCATCATTCTATTCTTCCTCCTTAATCAAAGACCCGCTCTCATGCGCTGCCTGCCTTCTGCAGTGTAAGGAGTTGTCTTTTATCTGAATCTTCCTTAAATATAACATCTTGTCATTAAAATAGCAATCTCTCTTGTTGTCTCACAGGCACATCCGCGGTATAATTTTATATTATCTGAAGGGAGAACATCTATGTATACATTTATCATAAATCCCAACGCCCGTTCCGGACTTGGCGGCAGGGTATGGGAACAGTTGGAACCAAAACTGAAAGAATCTTCCGTTCCATACCGGGCGTTTTTTACAAAATATCAGCGCCACGCTACTGCCATGACCCGAAAGCTGACTTCTGACGGTCAGGAACACACCATCATTGTTCTTGGAGGAGACGGAACTATCAATGAGGTGATCGGAGGAATAAAAAATCTCTCCCTCGTCACTGTGGGGTATATTCCCATCGGCTCAAGCAATGATTTTGCCCGCGCTTTCGCGCTTCCCCGTGATCCACAAAAAGCCCTTGCAGCAATCCTCTCTCCCGCCTCCTATTCCTACATGAACGTAGGGCTTCTCTTTTATAAAAACAGAACAAAACGCTTTGCAGTAAGCGCCGGACTGGGGTTTGACGCCGCCATCTGCCATCAGGCTGTTATCTCCCGGATGAAAGTCATACTCAACCGGCTCGGTCTTGGCAAACTGACTTATGCTGCCATCGCCTTTCACCGGCTGATCCACCTGCTCCCGGCATCTATGCAGGTAACGCTGGACGGCAAAAAAACCCTTTCCTTTTCAAAGGTTTTCTTTACCGTTGCAATGAACCACCCATATGAGGGAGGCGGTTTTCGTTTCTGTCCGGAGGCGGATCCCTGTGACGGTCTTTTAAATGTCATGGTAATCTCCGGCATTTCCAGAATCAAAGCGCTTCTTTTGCTGCCCTTTGCCTTCAAAGGATGGCATACCCGCTTCCACGGAGTTTATACTTATACATGCAAAGAGGTGCAGATTGAAAGCGATATTGCTCTCCCGGTCCATACCGACGGAGAACCTGTCTTTTTACAGCACTCGATCCGCGCCTGCCTTGAACCGGAAAAACTCCGTGTCATTACCGGATAGGAAAGGATGTGAAATTTATGCCATCATTTATTGTATTTATTCCAAAGCCTTTGTTTGCAGCTGCTGTCGTTATCCTGATCGCATGCCTTGCGATCGGACTCTATCTTTTTTCCATACTTCCAAGAACTTCCAGGAAAAAAGAAATGGAACAATACCAGAATATAAAATTTGCCCATCGGGGATATCATTCTTCCAGTCATCTCATTCCTGAAAATTCTATTGCTGCCTTCAAGGCTGCTGCCCGCCTCCACTATGGAATTGAGCTTGATGTCCACCTGACAAAGGACGGTCAGGTCGCTGTTTTCCATGACGATACGCTGGACCGGCTCTGTGGCGTTACAGGCCGGATCGAGTCCTATACATACAGTGAACTGCAGCAGTTTTTTCTGCTGCATACATCTGAGAAGATCCCTCTGTTATCTGAGGTTCTCTCCTTCATTGACGGGAGGGTGCCTCTTCTCATTGAACTGAAGATACCCGGACGTTCTGTCCGGATCTGCGAAAAGACTTATGAAATCCTGAAAACTTACAACGGCCCTTTTCTGATCCAGTCTTTCAACACAATGGGACTTCACTGGTTTCGCCTTCACGCCCCTCACATACTGCGCGGCCAGCTTTCCTCCAACCTGACTGCCAGTCCCACAAGAGAACCCTATATTCTCAAGTTCATGGCAAAACATCTTCTTTTTAATTTTCTGGGAAGGCCGGACTTTATTTCTTATAAGCTGAAAGATCTGCCGGAGATCAGTGTATGGATCTGCCGCCGGGTCTTTCAGACTCCGGTTGCCGTATGGACTTTGCGCACAGAAAAAGCCCGCACACTGGGCTCTCTTCACTATGATATGCAGATTTTCGAAAAAGAAGCGGAATTTTATTAAGAAACGGTGAACCGCCTTGTTGATTAAACTTTTTCGTGTTATAATTCCAGTGAATTAAAAATATAATTTCTATGCAAACTGTAATAAAAAACTGTAATAATATTGCTGAAGGGAAGTATTATAATGAAAATCACCGCCTTTCTGAAGAAATACAGCCACGCATGGGTCTTTTTGTACGGGCTGATCTACATGCCATGGTTTCTCTATCTGGAAAATCACGTATCAAAAGATTATTACCTGATCCATTCTCCGCTGGATGACTATATTCCGTTTATTGAATATTTCATTGTACCCTATCTGCTTTGGTTTGTCTTTATCGCAGTAATAGTAGGATACTTTTTCTTTACAAATAAAAAGGGCTTTTATCGCCTGTGCGCTTTCATGTTTACGGGAATGACAATTTTTCTTATTGTATGCACCGTCTTTCCCAATGGACTGGATCTAAGACCTGATACCTTGACGCGGGACAATATTTTTACGGATCTGGTACGCCTTGTATATGCAGCGGATACACCGACAAATGTTCTGCCCAGTATTCATGTGTTCAATACTTTGTCCGTTATTTTTGCTGTTGCCCACGACGAAGGAATGAAAAACCGCAAACGCCTGAAAGGTTTTATTTACATTTTTGGCACACTCATCATTCTTTCAACAATGTTTTTAAAGCAACATTCCGTAACGGATGTCTTTGCCGCAATGGTAATGGCTGGGATCATTTATCCTTTTGTGTATGTGCCTGCACGCAGAAAAGCGCCCAAACTTTCACATCAGCCCATTTGATCATAAAATACAAGGGGGAACCTTTGCTATAAATTTTATCTTTTTATACAAGGAGGAAAAATACAATGTATGCAGAATTTAGTGATAACCTGGTAACCGGAAATGAAATGATCGATTCCCAGCACAAAGAACTGATCGAAAAAATCAACGAGGTGTTAAGAAGCTGTGAGCAGAGCAACGATAAAGCAGTTGCGGTAAGAACTCTGGATTATCTGGAAGAGTATACAAACTTTCATTTTTCTGCTGAAGAGCAGCTTCAGAGAGAAATTGAGTATCCCGGTTTCCTGAAACATAAAGAGCAGCATGAAATCTTTAAACAGACGATCGCTGATCTTCAGGACATGCTTGTTGAAGAGGAAGGACCTTCTCCTGCTTTTGTTGCAAAAGTACAGGAAAAAGTAGTTGAATGGCTTTATGTGCACATTGAAGGCTTTGACCGCTCTGTTGCCGAATACAAATTCATGCGTGAAAACAACGAACGTTTATAAAGGCCCATAAAGCCCGAAACAAAAGAAACAGAAAATAAGGAAAAGAGTTCCAATGCGGAACTCTTTTTTATTCTTCCGAATATCTGTCATTTCCCAGACGGATATTAAGATAGCCCACATATTTCTCGAAAGCGGACGGAATAGGATATTCCTTCTCCACTTCCTCCGGCCTCACAAACAGCATAGGTTCCCGACAGGACTTCTCCAGTTCGTCCACCCAGATAAAATATCCGGTCATCTCCCACTCCACATGACTGAAAATATGTTTTGCCTCTCCAAGTGCCTTTACCCGTACAGGTGTAAGACCGATCTTCTTACTGTAGGCAACCGCTTCCTCCATGGAAAGGTGCCCCTTTTCATTTGGAAGCTCATATAAGCCTGCCAGAAGCCCTTTTTTCGGTCTTTTACGGATCGCCGCTTTCTCTCCGTCCCGGAAAATGAAAACCGTCTTCTTCTCCTTCTTTCTCTCTTTTGGTTTTCTGCGCACCGGAATCTCGCCCTGCAGTCCTTCCCTGTGTGCGCTGCACCATTTCTGCAGGGGACATTCCCGGCATTTCGGTTCTCCGTTTGGCAGACAGATCAGGGCTCCAAGTTCTATCAGTCCCTGCCCAAAATCACTGGCTTCCTTAGGCGGAATTACCTTCTCCAGCTTCTCCTCCATCTGTTTTTTGACAGACGCCTTCATAATATCCTCTCTGCTTCCAAGGATCCTGGATAAGACCCGCAGCACATTCCCATCCACTGCAGCCTTGGGAAGACCGTATGCAAAAGCACTGATAGCTCCCGCTGTATAGCTTCCGATTCCTTTCAAAGAAAGGATTGCTTCATAGTGATCCGGAAATTGCCCGTCAAAATCCATCATGATCTGCTGCGCCGCCTTCTGCATATTCCTCACGCGGTTATAATACCCAAGTCCTTCCCACAGCTTAAGGAGCGTATCCTCTCCTGCTTCCGCCAGATCTTTCACTGTGGGAAGCGCTTTTAGGAATCTTGCGTAATAAGGCTTTACAGCCTCCACCCTCGTCTGCTGCAGCATAATCTCTGAGATCCATACATGATAGGGGGTTGGATCTTCTCTCCACGGAAGCTTCCTTCTGTTCTCCCGATACCAGGAGATAAGTGAATCTCTCATTTCATACAGCCTGGGATCTTCCAGAATAACCGGAACCTGTCCTTTGACTTCTATTTTATCCTTTTCCACATGGCAATCCACCGCCATCACCTTCACTCCGGCCTTTTCCGCTTCCTTCAGCGCTTCGCAAAAAGCCGGATGGGTATCCCGGTTGGGAGTAAAGAACTTTACGCCCTCCATCTGCACGACAAAAAGCACATAACACTCATAACCTTCTTTCACAGCCCCGGCCAGCTCTTCCACATGCTTCACTGCCCGGTCGCTGGGCGCGTCGGGAAAACGGACGACACCATCCTCTTCCAGCGTCACTCCCTTTACCTCGATCAGGATTTTTTTGTTTTCCGCCTCCACATACAGATCGATCCGTGACTTCCCGTAAGTATATTCCCGGCGTATCAGCGCCGGTTCCCGAAACAGTCCCCCTCCTTCTATCCACTCTTTTGCAGCGGCATTCGGCACCTGGGAGTCCATGTTGATCAGGCGGTCCTTTTTCAGAACTGCGATCAGATCCCACTTTGTCTTTCTTTCCGGATTTTCTGCTTTCTGTACGTAGACTTTTGTTCCGGGTATAAGAAGTTCGGCGCACCTTCCTGTATTCTTTACATGAACCGTTTCTTTCTTCCCATCTATATCAATATATGCAATAAACCGATTGGGCCGCTCCAGAAACGTTCCCTCATAGATTCGTTCGTATTTCATGATCTTCTCCTTTTCTTTTCCGATTATAACAGAAAAATCACAAAAAGGGCAGGGGGTATTCCCCTGCCCTGTATACTTCAGCGCCGCTTTCGGCTCTGCCTTTTTTTGATCAAATTTTTTATAGAATCTTGGATAAAAATTCCTGAAGTCTGGGCTCCTTTGGCCTTGTGAAAAACTCCTCCGGTTCTCCCTCTTCCTTGATCTGACCTTCATCCATAAAAACGACTCTCGTGCCGACTTCACGGGCAAATCCCATCTCATGGGTAACAACAACCATTGTCATTCCCTCTTTTGCCAGCTGCTTCATGAGATCTAAAACCTCTCCGACCATCTCCGGATCAAGTGCAGAGGTAGGCTCATCAAAAAGCATCACATCCGGTTTCATAGCCAGAGAACGCACAATGGCAATTCTCTGCTTCTGTCCTCCGGACAGCTGTGACGGATAAGCATTTGCCTTTCCTTCCAGCCCTACTCGCTCCAGAAGTTTCATTGCTTCTTCTTCCGCTTCTTTTTTGTCTTTTTTCAGAAGCTTAACAGGTGCAAGCGTGATATTCTGAAGAATCGTCTTATGAGGGAATAAATTAAAATGCTGGAACACCATTCCCATCTTCTGACGATGTTTGTTGATATCAACTTTTTTATCTGTAATATCGACTCCGTCAAAATATATATGTCCTTTGGATGGAACCTCCAAAAGATTCAGAGATCTCAAAAGCGTTGATTTGCCGGAACCGGAAGGACCGATGATCACCACAACTTCCCCTCTTTTAATTTCTCCGGAAATACCATTCAGGGCATGAAGCTCACCAAATATCTTATGCACATCCTCAATGCGGATCAATACATCTTCCTTAGTGGTCACTGTTCCTCAGCCTCCTTTCCAGCATATTTACCAGCTTAGTAAAAATAAGCACCATAACAAGGTAAATAAGTGCGACTGCAAACAGAGGCATAAACGCACTGTATGTCTGGCTTCGGATAATATCTCCGCCCTTGGTGAGATCCTGCAGGGCAATATATCCCGATACAGAAGTCTCTTTTAAAAGTACGATAAACTCATTTCCAAGCGCCGGCAGGACGTTTTTAAAAGCCTGCGGCATTACAATATAAAACATTGTCTGACTGTATGTGAATCCAAGGCTTCTTCCTGCCTCCATCTGTCCGTTGTCAATGGACATGATACCCGATCGGAATATTTCCGCCACATAGGCCCCTGAATTAAATCCAAATGCCATCACCGCCACAATAATCTTATCAACTGAAACACTGGCAAAGATGACGAAATATATGATCAGCAGCTGTACAACAACAGGCGTTCCCCTGATCACAGTCAGATACAGCTTGCAGAGCAGATTGAGAATACGAAGCTTACCTGTCTTATCATACGTAGAACGCACAATGGCCACAAGAAGTCCCAGAACAATGCCGATAAGCACGGCCAGAAAAGTTACCTGAAGCGTTACTTTCAGGCCATCCCATATAAATCTCCACCGCTCATCTTTTATAAAGTTTAAATAAAATTTCTCTTGCCATTCCTGCAACATAATTTACACCTTATCTATTGGTCCGATCATGAATTAGTCTTCATCTGAAGTAATATATTTTGCAACGATCTCATCCAGTTTTCCGGATTCTTTCAGATCTGCGATCGCTCCGTTGATCTGCTCAAGCAGCTCTTCGTTATCCTTTGCCACAACAATCGCGTACTCTTCCTGTGTATATGCCTCATCCAGGATCTTTGTTCCTTCTGCGGACTCAACAAACTTCTTAGCCGGCTCACCGTCGATCACAACTGCATCGATCTTATCCTGTGTCAGAGCCTGCACTGCCTCAAATCCTTTGTTGTATCTTTCTACTGTAGCATCTTCGATATCAGATACATACATATCTCCTGTTGTTCCCAGCTGAACACCGATCTTCTTTCCTGCCAGATCGTCCGGTCCGGCAATCGTACTGTCCTCATTTACAATGATTACCTGTGTCGCTTCCGCATAAGTATCTGTAAAGTTGACTTCCTTCTCACGATCCGGATCCACCGTCATACCTGCTGCTCCGAAATCAGCTTTTCCGCTTGTTACAGCAGCAATGATAGAGTCAAATGCCATATCCTCGATCTTCAGCTCCATACCCAGCTCATCTGCAATTGCATTGGCAATATCCACATCGATTCCTACGATGTCCTGTCCTTCATAATATTCATAAGGCGGAAATTCCGCATTTGTTGCCATAACAAGAGTATCCTTTTCCTCTGTGCTGTCTCCGCCCTCTGATGATGAATCACTGCTGCCGCATGCTGCAAGACCGGCCACACATGCTGCTGCCAACATTACACTGATTACTTTTTTCCATTTCATATTCCTTTTCCTCCTGATTATCCCCATTTATTTTAATCATTTATGCGTATAAAAATTCAAGTCTAGTACATATTCTAACACGAAACCAAGAAAAAACAAGTATCTTTTTGGATTCTTATGCAATTATCAACTGAACCAGTGACACGATAATGATAATAGCACCCAGCGCTATCCGGTAATAACCGAATATTTTGAAATCATGCTGCTTGATATAACCCATCAAAAATTTAATTGCAACAACAGACAATCCAAAGGACACAAGACATCCCAAAGCAAGCATTCCCGCTTCTTTCGCTGTAAAGGACAGACCAAAATTCACCAGTTTCAAAAGACTTGCACCAAACATAGCCGGAATTGCAAGGAAAAAGGTAAATTCCGCTGCCGTACTTCTTGAAATTCCAATCATCAATGCCCCTACGATAGTAGCTCCTGATCTGGATGTTCCCGGAATAAGGGCAAGCATCTGAAATACACCGATCCAAAGCAGCATCTGCACAGATAACTCGGATATTTTAGTTACTTTTGGTCTCTGATGCTTATTTCTATTTTCCACAACAATAAACAGAACACCATATACGATCAGCATCACTGCCACAGGAAGCGGCTTATAGAAAACAGCATCCAGGTAGTCATTAAAAAGCACACCCACAATTCCTGCCGGGACAGAAGCGATCAGCACTTTGATCCACATCTGCCATGTCAGCATTTTCTGTTTCTGTGTCTTTCTCGGAGAAAATGGATTCAGCTTATGGAAATACAAAACTACAACTGCCATAATTGCCCCCAGCTGAATGACAACATTAAACATTTCCATAAAAGCATCACTTAAATCCGGCTTAAGAATATCTCCCACCAGAATCAGATGGCCGGTACTGCTGACCGGAAGCCACTCTGTAATACCTTCCACAATCCCAAGGATAATTACCTTAATCACATCTAACATTTTCGCTCTCCTCTTTCATTTTGTCATTTTCCGGCATCACACATCCCCATCCAGCACATATTTCTCGATAGCGGCGGCCACGCCTTCCTCATCATTTGACAGAGTCACTTCATCTGCTGCTGCCTTAGCCTCTTCTACTGCATTGCTCATTGCAATACCCAATCCGGCTTCCTGCAGCATAGCCGTATCGTTCCGTCCGTCTCCAAAGGCCATGATCTCTTCCCGTTCAATGCCAAGAATTTTTCCCAGCATCAAAATCCCTTTGCCTTTATTTACTCCTTTGGCATTTACTTCTATATTATTGCACAGCGCTCCTGTAATCTCAATATCCAGAATATGATCTTCTACTTCTTTCCAGGCTTTTTTACAATCCTCCTCCGAAGAAAAAATGGCCTGTACTTTATCGGTAGGCAGCTTCTTCCTGTTAAAAAGCTCTGTTACATTTTCAACGGGCCGACGCGTATTCAGTATGTATGCAGCCATGGGAACTCTTGGTACAAAGTCCCCCAGCCTATTAAGAGCGCTTTCTTCCGTATATCCCACTCCATTATAGTACACCTCCAGGAGTGCGTCATACTTTCCGCATATTTCCAATACCTTTTTCCCGTTTTCATAGGATACCTGATCCTCATAAAGGATACGTCCCTCCAAACTGTCCACGATCCGGGCACCATTTGCAGTAACTGCATACCTCACTCCCGGAAATTCCATAACCTCTTTTGGAATGCCGGAGAGAGGACGCCCTGTTGCAGGCAGAACAACAATGCCCTGTTCGATCGCTCTCCTTAAAACATCCTTTGTACGATCCGTCAGGACTTTATCGCTGGTAAGCAAAGTACCGTCCAGGTCGAGTGCGATCATCCTGATCTTTTTCCCCGTTTTCTTTCTGTCAGTGCTGCATTTTATCATATACGAGCAGTTCCTTTCCGTCTTTTGTAAAAATCAAAAGTTCTGTACTGATTCTATCCTGACTTCTTTCATATGCCTCATTTCCGAAGTCGATCATCTTGCCTACTACTTCCTCCTGTTTTGCCGGGGCAAACAAAACCAGATCCTTGGAAGGCACCATGAGCACAAGATCATCGTCCAGCTTCTCGGCACACACATTCCAGATGTGCTGCAGACACAGAGAGCTTGCTTCATGATGGCCGTCGGCTACAATGCCAAACCCTCCGTACCATGTATTTGACACTACAAATTCTATATCTCTTGCAAGGTTTTCACAGGCTGTATAGTAAAGCTGTTCTATGTCGAAGTCAGGAGGAAGCATATTGTCCTTAATGATTTCATATGCATCTTCCCCTCTCTGTATAACCAGCAAAACCGTCAGCTCTCCTGCAAAGGCGATCAGCGGCGTATCCTTTTGGGAAATGTTTTTCCCGTTCAGCGCATGGCTGTCTCTTAGTTCATACTTTACCCATGGATAAATTTTGTCTTTTATATTTTCCATAAGATAATGTTCTTCTTCATATTTCTTCATCTGTTTCCCCTCCGGTATGATAGATTTTTCATGTTTTATCATAACAAAATTTGCGTAATAAAGCAATTTGTTGTATAATAGATACGCACTCGCCGAAAGAAAGGATATGTATATGATTAGTACAAGATTAAAACGCATGCTGCGCGTCGGCCTGCTTGCCGGATGCATAACAGTCATGGGGTGTACGAGCATTCTGGTATACGCAGACCCTTCTACGGAAGAATTAGAAAAACAAACAGATGGATTAGAGAACGAATTAAATAATCTGAACAAAAAATTGAATACTCTTAGCGGCGAACTGGAAGATCTTTCCTCAAAGATGGAGGAAACCAGCTCCGCAATGAAAGTTACACAGGAAAAAATGAAAGAGGCACAGGCAAGAGGCGAGGAACAATATGAAGCAATGAAGCTTCGGATCAAATATATGTACGAGGCGGGAAATACAAGTTTTATTGAACTGCTTTGTTCAGCAGAAGATATGGCTGATTTCCTGAATAAGACTGACTTCATCCAAAATGTCAGCGAATACGACAGGGAAATGCTCCAGGAACTGGAGGATACCCAGAACGAAATCAAAAAAGAAGGTGACACCTTAAAGAAACAGCAGGAAGAACTGGCTGATATGCAGGAACAGGTAAATGCTACCCGCACTGAACTTGAAAATGAAATTTCTTCCAAATCCAGTGAATTGGAAAAATATAAGGATCAGCTGCAGGCAGCAAAAGAAGCCGAAGCCCTTCTTGCACAGCAGAAAGCCGCTGAAGAAGCCGCGCGTCAGGCGCAGCAGAATGCAGCTCAGGATGCCCAGCAGGGCTCTTCCGGATCAGGATCAGGAGGCTCCAACGTTTCCACCGATGGAAAGCAGAGCCTGGGGCGCTTTAAGATCACGCACTACTGCTCCTGCTTTTACTGTACCGGTTCCTGGGGCGGTTCTCATACAGCAAGCGGTACAGTTCCCACAGCCGGTCGTACAATTGCAGTAGATCCAAGTGTAATTCCTCTCGGTTCACAGGTCATCATCAATGGACATGTCTATACGGCGGAAGATACCGGCGGTGCGATTAAAGGAAACAAAATCGATATCTTTGTCAGTGACCATGCTACTGCTCTTGCATATGGTGTATATTATGCCGAGGTTTATCGTGCAAACTAAACCGTTCAGAAAAAGGATGCGTGTCCCGCAATTGACACGCATCCTTTTTACTCTTTTATAGCGTTTGGCTTTCCCCTATCAGCAATTTATTGATAATCCATAACATCGATCCACTGCATCAGAAAATCCTTTTCCAGCTCATTGTCTTTTGTAAGCTGTGCAGCTGCGACAATAGGCAGCCACTGCTGCACATACTGAACTGCTATATCTGACTTTCTGCAGAACATCTTAAGATACAGGTCTGCTGCCTTTTGATCCTTCAGGGCAAAAAGCAGATAACTCATTGCCGCGTCAGCGCTGGCATTTCCGATCGTTGCATGAGCCCAGTCTACAATTGACATCTTTCCATTTTTGCCTACAATAATATTACTTGGATTAAAGTCCCCGTGGCAAAGCTTATCATGCCTTGGCATGCTTTCAAGACGGGTAAGCAGTTCATATCTCTGGCTTGCATCCAGTTCTTTGATGCTGTTGATCTGCCGGCGCAGTTTATCTTTAATATTGGATAACATAGGCGCCTTCTTAGAATGTACTTTCACCTGAAGATCCACAAAATCCTCCATATATTTATCCAGATTCTGCGGATCTACTTTCATCATTTCCTCCAGAGTCTTCCCTTCTCTGTATTCAAAAAACAGTGCCCATTTTCCGTCTATATTTTCTACCTTCTGTAGCTTAGGTATATCCAGCCCACATTCTTCCACACGGGCATTTTCCAATGCTTCATTAAAAATATCTACCTTGGGGTGTTTTTCACTGAACAATTTGATAATACTGTCCTCACACTGATATACTTTCTTGTATGGACGTTCCACGATCAGTCTGCATTTTTCCATATCCATAAGCTTACCTCCTTTATAAGTGTTCCGTTTTCCTGTTATCTATATTATACTCCTGCCTTTTCTATTTTTAAATACATTTTGATATTTTTTTAACTTATTTTTCTATTTTATTTTTATTGTTATTTAATTAACATTTTCAAATATGTGCTATTTCCTTTTTCTACAAGAACCGGCATATACACGAACACCATAGAAAGAGGCGCACCCAGCCGGGCACACCTCTTTCTGTGAGAAAAACTTATGAGAAAAACTATTTGCCATAATAGCATTTAAGATAAATGTCTTTCATTTCTTTCATCAATGGATATCTTGGATTTGCTGCGGTACACTGGTCATTGAATGCCTGTTCTACCATTTCATCCAGCGTATCCAGGAAATACTTTTCATCGATGCCATATTCTTTAATCGATTTCTTAATACCGATCTTTTCTTTCAGATCTTCCAGTTTTGCAAGAAGGTTCTCGAATACTTCCTGATCTGTCTTGCCCTGACATCCTGCAAAACGTCCAAGCTCTGCATATCTTGCCAGCGCATGAGGATACTGATACTGTGAGAATGTTCCCATTCTGGTCGGAGCTTCCGCTGCATTGTAGCGCATAACTTCTGTCAGCAGCACTGCATTTGCGACTCCATGCGGCAGATGATGGAATGCACCAAGTTTATGAGCCATAGAATGGTTCAGTCCCAGGAAGGCATTTGCAAATGCCATACCTGCCATACAGGAAGCGTTTGCCATCATTTCACGGGCATGAGGATCATTTGCTCCATTTTCATATGCTGACGGCAGATTATCAAATACCATCTTAACTGCCTTCATCGCAATTCCGTCTGTATAGTCTGTTGCCATAATAGAAACATACGCTTCAATCGCATGAGTCATAACATCAATACCGGATGCGCTTGTCAGTCCCTTTGGCTGTGTCATCATATTATCTACATCTACAATCGCCATATTGGGCAGTAATTCATAATCAGCGATAGGCCATTTTACGCCTGTATCTGCATCTGTAATGATTGCAAACGGCGTCACCTCAGATCCGGTACCGGAAGATGTCGGAATCGCTACAAAGTAAGCTTTTTCTCCCATCTTCGGGAAGGTATATACTCTCTTACGGATATCCATGAAATCCATTGCCATATCTTCAAAGTTTGCTTCCGGATGTTCATACATTACCCACATGATCTTGGCAGCGTCCATTGCGGAACCGCCTCCTAAAGCGATGATCGTATCCGGCTCAAACTGTCTCATCTGCTCTGTACCTCTGCGTGCACACTGCAGTGTCGGGTCCGGTGCAACTTCGTAGAAGCATGTATGCTGGATTCCCATCTCATCTAATTTTTCTTCGATCGGAGCAACATAGCCATTCTTATAAAGGAATGTATCTGTAACGATGAATGCCTTTTTCTTGTGCATTACTGTTCCCAGCTCATCTAATGCAACTGGCATACATCCTTTCTTAAAGTAAACCTTTTCCGGTGTTCTGAACCAAAGCATATTTTCTCTCCTCTCGGCAACTGTCTTAATGTTGATCAGATGTTTTACTCCAACGTTCTCTGATACGGAGTTTCCGCCCCAGGAACCGCATCCAAGAGTAAGAGAAGGCGCCAGTTTAAAGTTATAAAGATCACCAATGCCACCCTGTGAAGAAGGTGTATTGATCAAAATACGGCATGTTTTCATTGCTGCTGCATGTTTTGCAATTTTTTCAGTCTCTGCCGGATGTACGTAAAGGGCTGCTGTATGTCCGTATCCACCGTCTGCAACAAGTCTTTCTGCCTTTGAAAGTGCTTCATCAAATGTTTTAGCCTTGTACATTGCAAGTACCGGCGAAAGTTTTTCATGTGCAAATTCCTCAGAAATATCAACAGATTCTACTTCACCGATCAGGATTTTTGTATTTTCCGGCACATCAACACCTGCCAGCTGTGCAATCTCATAAGCGCTTTTTCCAGGAATTTTATTATTCAGCGCACCATTGATAATGATAGTCTTGCGTACCTTATCCAGCTCTTCCCCTGGTTTCAGGAAGTAACATCCGCGGTATGCAAATTCTTTCTTCACTTCTTCATATACACTCTCCAGTACAGTTACTGACTGTTCCGAAGCACAGATCATACCATTGTCAAATGTTTTGGAATGGATGATAGAGTTTACTGCATTTCTGATATCTGCTGTATCATCAATAATGACTGGTGTATTTCCGGCGCCTACACCTAACGCCGGCTTTCCGGAGGAGTAGGCCGATTTTACCATTCCCGGTCCGCCTGTTGCCAGGATGATATCCGCATCCCTCATAACAGTGTTTGTAAGTTCCAGCGAAGGAGTATCAATCCATCCGATAATCCCTTCCGGAGCGCCTGCCTTTACAGCTGCCTCTAAAACAACCTTTGCCGCTGCAATCGTACAAGCTTTTGCTGCCGGATGAGGACTGATAATGATCGCATTTCTTGTTTTCAGACAGATCAATGTTTTAAAGATTGCTGTTGATGTCGGATTCGTTGTAGGAATAACTGCAGCGACAAGTCCGATCGGCTCTGCAATTTTCTTGATTCCGTATGCTTTATCTTCCTCGATCACGCCGCATGTTTTTGTATTTTTATATGCATTGTAAATATATTCTGCTGCGTAATGATTTTTGATAACCTTATCTTCTACAACGCCTCTCCCTGTTTCTTCCACTGCCTGTTTTGCAAGGGGAATACGCATTTTGTTTGCAGCCATTGCCGCTTCAAAGAAAATCTTATCTACCTGCTCCTGCGTATAGGTTGCAAAAATCTTCTGTGCCTCGCGCATTGCTTTCATCTTTGCTTCAAGGCTCTCTACGCTGTCTACGATTTCCGGTACCACCGCTTCTTCTTTCTTTTTAGCCATTTTCATATCCTCCGTGTAAATAGTCTTTCTTGCTTTTCTTTTCGATGGGTTTAGTATACCCAATCGTTAATTATTTGTCAATATAAAATTGTTATTTTTTTATCATTTTCTTGTTTTTATACATATTACACTTACTTTTCATTGTTTATATGAGCTTTTTTGTGTATTATTACTTATTTTTTTCTCTAAAACCTCCCTT
>NZ_JAYAZJ010000083.1:0-6302 GCF_037273965.1 Claveliimonas sp.
ATAGGTCTGGTCTATGTCCTGGCGCCTCTTTTGGACAATGTGATCCAGAAGATACCTCTTCAGATTTTGGTCCCCTTCTGTGTGGTGCTCACAGTGATCTTTGCGGCAGATACCGTTTATTCTATGAAATATCCAAATACCGGAAAGGGAATTACGGATTATGAAAGTAGAGCGGTAACAGATAACTGGAATCAGGAAAACAAGATTTACATACATATACAGGAGAATAATACATATGATTGCAATCTATTTATCCCCAATTTATATACTGGTTAATCTATACTTATTTCGCTGGCTGCTCCGCTGGATGGGGGCCTGCCATCACTTCTTTCAGAAGAAATGGATGAAAGCAGGGATGGCCGTGATTTATTTTATCCTGGCCCTTTCCCTTTTGATCGGCTTCCTTCTTCCGGCGGGCAATCTGCAGAGATTTTTCAAATCACTGGGAAATTACTGGCTCGGCGTACTTTTGTATGCGGTTTTGGCAGTTGTCATTGCAGATGTGATACGATTGATCCTGCGGCGGGTAAAGAGGATCGATCAGGATAAACTTCGCTCCCGCAGGACGCTGGCCGTTGGAGGAGGAGCTGCCCTTCTTATCATTATGGCCGTTTCTGTCTGGGGGGTAGTGAATGCCAGAATCATACGGACAACAGAGTATGAGATTACCGTAAAAAAGAACGGAGGCAATCTGGATGAACTGAATGTGGTGCTTCTTGCAGACCTGCATTTGGGCTATAATATCGGATGCCGTCAGATGGAACAGATGACAGAGAAAGTCAATGCACAAAACCCGGATCTGGTTGTGATAGCGGGAGATATTTTTGACAACGAATATGAGGCGCTGGACGATCCGGAAAGATTGATTTCCATTTTGAAAGGAATCAAGAGTAAATATGGTGTGTTTGCCTGCTATGGGAATCATGATATTCAGGAAAAGATCCTGGCAGGCTTTACTTTCGGAAGCAGGGAAGGAGAAAAAGCCAGTGATCCCAGGATGGACGAGCTTCTTGAAAAAGCAGGAATCACTCTTCTTAGGGATGAGGGAGTGCTGATCGACAACAGCTTCTATCTCTATGGGCGTCCGGATGAAAAGCGTCCGGGAAGAGGAATTACCAGGCGGGCCAAGCCGGAGGAGATTACAAAAGATATGGATCAGGATAAACCGATCCTTGTGATAGACCATGAGCCAAGCCAGCTTGGAGAATTATCCGAGGCCGGCGTGGATGTAGATCTGTGCGGACATACCCACGACGGGCAGATGTTTCCCGGCAATCTTGTTATGGATTTCCTGTGGGAAAATCCGTGCGGTTATCTTAAGAAAGGTGACATGCACAATATCGTGACTTCCGGCGTAGGATTGTTCGGGCCGAATATGCGGGTTGGAACGAAAGCGGAGATCTGCCCCATTAAGATACGGTTCGAGGCGACTTGAAACAGCTGAATTTTGAAAAATGAAAATTATTTAGAATAGAAGAGCAGATGAGTACATATAATTGTACTAAGAGAATTGACGTACAAAATATTGTACGTTATAATGTGAATACAGAAAACAGTATGTCTGGAGGTGCGATATATGTTGGCTGTTAATTATACTATGCTTAGAGAAAATATGAAAAGCTGTATGGATAAAGTTACAGATGATTATGAAACGCTGATCGTAACCAGAAAAAACAATAAAAATGTGGTTATGATTTCGGAAGAATCTTATAACAATATGATGGAAAATCTGCATCTTGTCGGGAATAAGACAAATTATGACTGGCTGATAGAGTCTAAGAAACAATTAGAACAGGGAATGGTTTCCATGCACAATCTGGATGAGGCGGGCGATGAATAAAGTTTTTACAGAAAATGGATGGAAAGACTATATATATTGGCAGACAGAAGACCGGAAAACATTGAAGAAAATAAATCACCTTCTGGATGACATATCAAGAAATGGGAATACAGGCATAGGAAAACCAGAGCCGTTGGTTGGAAATCTGTCTGGATTCTGGAGCAGAAGAATAAATGACACTGACAGGTTGGTATATAGAATAGATGAAAATAATGTTTACATTCTGGCTTGTAGGTATCATTATGATATTTAAGAAAAATGTGTGCAGCAGTATCTTACGGGTACTGCTGTTTTTTATTTGTAAGAGAGTTGGAAAATTCAAAAAACAGATTAACATATGATTGAATATACTGATAATTTATCTTATAATAATATCAACAATACAATATATAAATAGTCCTGTAAAAGGAAGAAGATATGGGTGTGGAGGATAAATGTATGAAAAGAAAGATATTATCCATTTGCTGCGTTTTATGTATGGTATTATCTTTAGCTGCCTGTCAAGAGACTCCGGAAGAGGAGATTGTGCTTGATAAGTCTAAGGGACTGCCAAAGGATAGTATTCTTCCAAAGGAGTCGCAAATACCCAAGGACTTTGGAGCGCCAGATCAGTGGCAGGAATCGGTAGAAAAAGGAAACATAGCAGTATCCATCAAGGCGGACTGTCAGATCAATCTTCCGCAGATTTATAATGCACCGGTATATGAGTTGGAAGTGCAGCATATGACAGGGGAACTGCTGGAGCAGCTTTGTGAGTATTTTTCGGACGGAAATCCGCTGTATAAGGAGCCGGAGATGAGCAAAGCGCGCCTTGAGGAAGAAAAGGAAATTCTCCAGCAAGGCAAAGGAGAGTGGGGATTTGACGATCAGGAGATCATAGATGCCAAAACAGACCAGATTGATGAACTGTTGCAGGATGCGCCGCCAAAAGAGAGCAAAGAGTCTGTGGAGGTGAAACTTGATAAGCCACGCCAGACAGAGTACGAACGGATACAGACAAAGAGCGGTTCTATAGCACCGAGATACAGTAAATTTTATTTTGATACAGATGAGAAGATCGGATTTCGGGCAAGGGTAGATTGCGGGAAGAAAACGGATCCATTGATTTATGCGATCGACTATGATGAGGACGTTGGAAGTACCACAAATTTTCTTTTTCAGCAGGGGAATTTTATAGACGAAAAAGAATTGGCAAAAAAATTGAAAAACTGTGAGCTTTTGCAGATCGGTCAAAACTATCTGGAATATCTTCAGTGGATAGAAACAGAGATGAACGATACAGACCGTTTTACAATTTCGGAGGAAGAAGCAGTTGCGATGTGCGGAAAAGTATTAGAAGATCTCGGACTTAATGATTACACGATGACGGGATGCTGCAGGACGGTTGGAAATGCAGAGGGTGAGAGTATGGCAGGCGTGAATCAGGATGAGGGAATCACAGATTACGGATTCTCCATTTATTACAATCGGAAGGCGGGAGAGCTTGCAGGATATGAACAGCCGTTTCAGCAGCCTTTCAATGATCTGCCGGAAGAAGTTTATGCACCTCCTTTTGCTACGGAGCAAATCCGTATTATTGTGACCGGGGAAGGGATCATGCAGTTTGAATGGGATAATCTTTCCCAAAAGGCAGGGACGATAGCAGAGAATACTGAATTATTATCTTTTGATGAAATAAAAGAAAAATTATATGATCATCTGCTGTATGTTTCTCTGGCAAAGTATGGGGAGGAGGACTATGGAGATATCTATTATTATGAGATTAGAGATGTCCAGCTTCGCGGAGCAAATGTCCCGGCATTTGAGAATCCCGACGGAGCGTGGCTTGTGCCGGTTTGGGTCTTTACTGTGGGACACGAAGTGACTTTTGGAACTTTGGGAACCACTCCTTTTAGTGATATGATAGTTGTTTTAAATGCCATTGACGGAGGGTATATCCAGCCTAATATTGATTCTCGGATTCCGGTAGACTAATTTCTGAAAGGAAGAATCATGAACAGAATGTATCAGGTAGACTGTAAGCGTGGATTGTGTTCCACAGGTTTTTATGTGGGGATTGTGCTGTGCTTTTTAGCCGGAGCGTTTGGTATGGGAGAAATGCTGGAATACATTTCTGAAACAGTGCTGCCGGAAGGGGAGATCCGTTTCCTTTCTGCAGCTTATCTGGCCCTTCATACAGACGCTCTGACTTACGTACTGCCAATCGCATGTACTCTGGCAGCAAGCGGGATGTATATAGAAGATTTACAGAGTGGGACATTGTATTACAGTATTCTTAGAACAACAAAGAAACGATACTACACCAGTAAGATACTCAGTTGTATTACATTTGGAATCCTGACTGTTCTTGCGACAGTTCTGCTTCTTATGGTTGTGTTTATGCTTATTTTTCACACGGATAAAATGGAAATACAGAACTTTCAAATGGAAAGTCTTGTATATTTGTGTAAACGAACTGTAATCTTGTGTATGAACAGCTCTTTATATGCTTTGCTTGGAGGAGCAATTGCAGGCACTTCCAATAATCGTTATATGGCATATGCGGCTCCTTTTATTCTATACTATGTGATATCCACACTGTTTCAGGCGTATCTTTCAGACTATCCGCTTTTAAATCCCAAAGAGTGGATATTACTGCGGATCTCCCCGGTGTGCCAGGTTGTAGTGGTTTTGGCCGTTGCTAACGTGCTGGCGGCAGCGTGCTATCTGTTCGTCATGGAAAGAAGGTGGACCCATGAATGAGTTTCGTCTTGTATGTTCCATAACTAAACTGAATTTCCTGGGATGGAAGAAAAATCCCCGAATCATGCTGGCTTTTGTATTGGCCTTTGTATTTTGCGTTATGATGTCAGCCAAAGCCATTATGTTTGCACGTACATATGAGACTACCATGCAAATTTTTGAACCCTTTGTGTGGGCGTTTAGTGGTGGGAAATCCATTTTGCTGGCATCTTTTCTTCTGATTTTTTTCTTTATGGATATGCCTTTTCTCAATGAAGCCACGCCCTATTATCTGATGAGGAGCGGACGAAAGGCCTGGATGGGCGCACAAATTCTGTATATTGTAACGGTAACATTTCTTTACATGTTTTTTGTGCTGGTAATGTTTTGCATTTTGTGTGCACCTTTGTCTTTTGTGGGAAATATGTGGAGTGAGACAGGAGCGCTTCTTGGTTATTCTGGCGTGGGAGAGGATATAGCGTTGCCGGCATCCGTGAAAACGATGGAAATGTCAAAGCCTTATCAGTGCATGGCAGAGATCTTTCTTCTGATGACTCTATATACGCTGCTGACAGCGACGATTATGATGATATTTAATCTTTTGAAAAATCAGTTCGGAGGGGTCTTAAGTGTATTTATCCTGAATCTTTATGGGCTTTTGTTAAATCCAGAAATCATCGGGAGAATCCTGGACATACCACAGATACTGCAGTATAAAAGCAATGTGATCACTGGATGGATTTCACCCTTAAATCACGCTACCTACTATATGCATAATTTCGGATATGATTTGTTACCAAGGTTATGGCATAGTTATCTGATCCTTGGCCTATGGATTCTGTTAAACATTTTTATCATCAGAAAGCTGGCTAGACGATATCAGTTCGTATTTTCATAGAGAAACGGAGGGGCGGAGGATGAATGAAATAATGGTAAAGATAGAAAATTTAAGAAAAACCTTCCGGGAAGAAGAGGTTCTTAAGGGAATCAACTGCGAGTTTCAACGAGGGAAAACTTATGCGGTAATTGGAAATAATGGTTCAGGGAAAAGTGTGCTTTTTAAATGTATCTGCGGTTTTCTTACCCCAACAGAAGGGAAGATTACAGTAGATGGGAAACAGATTGGAAAAGATGTGGATTTCCCGGAATCTATCGGGCTGATCATTGAGCATCCAGGATTTATTCCACAAATCTCAGGGTTTAAAAATCTCCGGCTGCTGGCAGGAATCCGCAGGTGCGTTACAGACGAGCAGATTAAGGAGGTAATCCGCAAAGTAGGACTGGATCCTTCCTCAAAAAAAGCAGTAGCCAAATATTCTATGGGAATGAAGCAAAGACTGGGAATCGCTCAAGCGATCATGGAGGATCCGGATCTTCTTATTTTGGATGAACCTTTTAATGGATTAGATAAGAAAGGGGTGGAAGAAATACGTTCCTTGCTGATGGAGCGGAAAGAGAAAGGCAAGACGATTCTTCTTACCAGCCATAATAGTGAAGATATCACACTTCTTGCAGATCATGTCTGGGAGATGGACGCAGGCAGGATGACAGAAGTCAGATAGCGTTGCCGTTTATACGGATTGTGAATTTGAGAAAAAAGACAATACCCCTTTAAAAATCTATTGACAAACGATCGACACACAGCTATACTTGAATGCGTACTGGTTTGAAAATGACATTTACAGTTTGCTGGAATAGCTCAGTCGGTAGAGCACTTCACTCGTAATGAAGGGGTCGTCGG
>NZ_JAYAZJ010000084.1:0-53215 GCF_037273965.1 Claveliimonas sp.
CTCTTCCGATCTGGCATATTGAAAAGGGGTGGGAGGTGAATTGACGGAAACACAGGAAATCTGATACAATAACTGGCAGAATATTTTAGATAAAAAGTGCAGGGAGAGCAAATGTTTGGATATATAAGAATTTATGAGCCGGAGCTCAAAATGAAGGACTTCAGAAGATATAAAGCATATTACTGCGGACTGTGTCAGGAACTGAAAAAGAAATATGGAGCTATGGGGCAGATGACGCTTACATATGATATGACTTTTGTGCTGATCTTTTTGCATTCCCTGTATGAGAGTCCGAATATTCAGGAAGAGCATCGCTGTAAAGTACATCCGGTCAAAAGGCAGAGAATGCTTTTGAATGAAATGACAGGATACTGTGCAGATATGAATATTTTGATGTCTTACTATCATTTGAAAGACGATTGGGAAGATGACAGAAAGAAAAAAAGTCTGATTGGAACAAAACTGCTGCAGTCCAAAAAGGAAAAACTCTCTCATATTTATGAGAGACAGAGCCGTGTCTTTGAAAAAGAATTGAAAGAACTTTCAGCCCTGGAAAGAGAGAGCAGCGCTGATATTGACAGAACGGCAGGATGTTTCGGCCGTATGATGGGAGAGATGCTGGCTGTCCGGGAAGATGTATGGGCAGAAACATTGAGGAGAATGGGATTTTATTTGGGGAAATTTATTTATATCATGGATGCCTATGAGGATTTGGAGGAGGATCAAAGGGCCGGCAGATACAACCCGTTGAAACAACTTTCAGAAAAGGAAGATTATGAGGAGAGGATGAGGGACATCCTGTGTATGATGATGGGCGAGTGCAGTGCGGAATTTGAAAAACTTCCTTGTTTATTAGATATAGACATTTTAAGAAATATTTTGTATGATGGAGTATGGAATCGTTATCGAAGTATACAAGAGAAAGAAAAAGAAACCGATAGAAGAGAGGACGAAAAAAACAATGACGAAAAATCCATATGATGTTCTGGGGGTTTCTCCCAATGCATCTGATGATGAGGTAAAAAGAGCTTACAGGGATTTGAGCAGAAAGTACCATCCGGATGCCAATGTAGACAATCCGCTGGCAGATCTTGCGGAAGAAAAGTTCAAGGAAATACAGGAAGCATACGATGAGATTATGCGCCAGAGGTCAACAGGCGGAGGACAGACATCCAATTCTTATAATTATGGAAGATATCAGCAGCAGTCATCCGGCGATCAGGATGTGGAGATGCAGGCGGTCATTAATTTTATCAATAACAGGAGATATCAGGAAGCGCTGAATCTTTTGAATCGTATGCCAAACCGGACTTCTATGTGGTATTATGCAAGCGCCTTTGCCAATGCAGGACTTGGAAATAATATTGTCGCAAGAGATCATGCGGCTCAGGCAGTCAATATGGAACCGAATAATGTACAGTACAGGCAGCTTTTGAATCAGATCGAATTTAACAGCCGAAGGTATCAGAGTAATCCTTACGGCGGATATGGAATGGGAGGAGGAAGCTGCGGAACAGGAAATATGTGCTGCGATCTTTGTATTGCAGACCAGTGCTGCGAATGTATGGGAGGAGACCTTTGTCAATGCATGTAAAGACGAAGATGATGGCGTTTGGGGGACTGCTGCTTGCGTTATGTGTTCTTTGCATGGCGCTGGGCAGTGTGTTTGAAACAGGGACACTGTTTTTTCTGGCAGCAGGATCCTATTTTGTCGGAATTGTGATCCGTGAGATGGGCATGAAAATGGGAGTTGCCTTTTATCTGGCGGCAGTGCTGCTGGGAGTGATTTTGGCGCCGAATAAATTTTATGTGCTTACTTTTGCCGCCATGGGATTTTATATTACTGCGGTGGAAGGGATGTGGAGACTTCTTGCAAAAGGCCCGGGAAAAGTTCAAAGAAGAGGGATTTTTTTTGGAATGAAATTTGTTTTGTTTAATCTAATGTACATTCCTCTTGTGGTATTTTTTCAGGAGATTTTGTTTTCACAGAAGCTATCCGGAGGGATGGCGGCAGCAGTGCTGATTGGAGGTCAGATCCTGCTGTGGATATATGACAATGCGTATGAGTATTTTCAGGGACATGTATGGCCCGGATTCAGAGGCAGACTTTTTAAAATAAAAGATTAGAAAAGGCAGATGGAAGAGTATAATTTCCTCTATTTTACAGATACTACCGTTATCTACAAAAAGCAAGATAAATGGAAAGAATGTAAAATGGAGGAAATTTTATTATGAAGGCAACGGGGATTGTAAGGCGGATCGATGATCTGGGACGGGTGGTCATTCCAAAAGAGATCAGGAGGACCTTGAGAATCCGGGAAGGAGATCCGCTGGAAATATTTACTGACCGGGAAGGAGAGATTATCTTGAAAAAGTATTCTCCCATCGGGGAACTGTCGGCGTTTGCCGCACAGTATGCAGACAGTCTGGCGCAGACCTCAGAGAGGCTGGTCTGTATCTGCGATATGGATCAGATAGTGGCGGCTTCCGGAAGCGGGAAAAAAGATTTTCAGGAGAAATTCATTACCAAAGCACTGGAAAAGGCGCTGGAAGGGCGCCGTGATATCTTTGCGTCGCAGGGAGATAAAGGATTTATAAAAATTACGGAGGAACACAGCGGATACAGCCAGGAAGTAATTTCTCCCATTCTTGCCGAGGGAGATGTCATTGGAGGCGTGATCCTTTTAGAGGCAGACGACAGAAAAAAAATGAACGATACAGAAATGAAACTGGCCGCCTGTGGTGCGGGATTTCTGGGCCGTCAGATGGAGCAGTAAAAAAATCCATATCCTACTCATAAACGCCCCGGTCTTTTCATATCAATTAGATAGGAAATGACTGGACAAGGAGAAAAGGATATGGATAGGAAGATGGGGAAAGAAACAAAAATATTGTGGGTGTTAAAGGCACTTTTGATTTCGTACATTGTAACAGGAGTGCTCCTTGTGGGGCTGGCCTTTTTGCTGTATAAGCTTGATCTGGGGGAGCAGGCAGTATCGGCAGGCATTGTTGCTATCTACATTGCAGCGACTCTGGTAGGAGGGATCGTGATCGGAAAAACAGCCAAAGTAAGGCGGTTTGTATGGGGGCTGGCAATAGGAATCCTGTATTTTCTGCTCCTTGTATTCATTACTTTGGGAGTGTACAGAAGCCTTGACGGCAGCGGAATACACATGGTGACAACCTTTCTTCTGTGCGCGGGAGGAGGCATGATCGGGGGAATGATTTCCTAAAAAAGTGCTTCCAAAAAGCAGGGGCATGTGCTATAATAGCATAAGTTAAAGTAAGAGAAGGAGGCTGCAAGGATGAAACACATAAAAACATTAAACACACAGACCTTAAACAATACAATGAAAAAAGGTGGATGTGGGGAATGTCAGACATCCTGTCAATCCGCTTGTAAAACTTCCTGCACAGTAGGAAATCAGACATGCGAACAGAAGAAATAGGAATCTGATGAACAGAAAAGATCAATAATAAGGTAATTTTTGTATCGTATAGGAACCCAGGTTCCTATACGATACATTTTGTGCTTTTTTAGAGGAATTTTAGCGACAGAAAGGGGTACGAAAGGTGATACATCAGTACCGTAACAATGGATATAATATTGTCCTGGATGTGTACAGCGGAGCCGTTCATCTTGTGGACGATCTGTGTTACCGGATGCTGGAGCTTTTGCAGGAAGGAAAAGAAGATCCTACCATCGAAAGTCTGGAACAGCCGGAGACAAAAGAAATGCTCCTTGAGCGAATGCAGGATACATATAAAAAGGAAGATATAGAAGATGCGCTGGATGACATTAAAGAGCTTACCCGGGAAGGACGGCTTTTTACAGAGGATGTCTATGAGTCTTATGTGGGGGAAGTGAAGAAGAGAAAGACGGTTGTCAAAGCACTCTGTCTTCATATTGCCCATGACTGTAATCTTGCCTGTAAATACTGCTTTGCGGAAGAAGGAGAATATCATGGCCGAAGGGCGCTGATGAGCTATGAAGTGGGCCGCAAAGCGCTGGATTTTCTAATACGAAATTCCGGCAGCAGGAGGAACCTGGAAGTGGATTTCTTTGGCGGAGAGCCACTGATGAACTGGCAGGTAGTGAAAGATCTGGTGGCATACGGCAGGGAACAGGAAAAGATCCATGATAAACATTTCCGCTTTACTGTAACAACCAACGGTGTGCTCCTGAATGATGAGATACAGGAGTTTATCAATAAAGAGATGGACAATGTGGTGCTGAGCCTGGACGGAAGAAAGGAAATTAACGATCAGATGAGACCTTTCCGGAACGGCAAGGGAAGCTATGACCTGATCGTGCCGAAGTTCCAGAAACTTGCTGAGAGCAGAAACCAGGAGAAATATTATATCAGAGGAACTTTTACAAGAAATAATCTGGATTTTTCCAATGATATTCTTCACTTTGCAGATCTTGGCTTTAAACAGATGTCTATCGAGCCGGTAGTGGGAGAGGAATCTGATCCCTATGCGATCCGCGAAGAGGATATCCCGAAGATCTGTGAGGAATATGATAAGCTTGCTAAAATAATGATAGAAAGAGAGAAGGAAGGAAAGGGCTTTCATTTTTTCCATTTTATGATCGATCTGGAAGGAGGTCCCTGCATTTCCAAACGTTTGTCCGGCTGCGGGTCCGGGACGGAATATCTGGCAGTGACTCCCTGGGGAGATTTGTACCCCTGTCATCAATTTGTTGGAAAAGAAGAATTTTTGATGGGCAATGTGGATGAAGGCATCACAAAGCCGGAGATTGCCGAGGAATTTCGCGGATGCAGCGTCTACTCCAAGGAAAAATGCAAAGATTGTTTTGCAAAATTTTACTGCAGCGGCGGCTGCATGGCTAACTCTTATAATTTCCATGGAACCATCCATGATGCTTATGATATCGGCTGTGAAATGCAGAGGAAGCGTGTGGAATGCGCGATTATGATGAAGGCGGCAATGGCGCAAATAGAAGAAGAAGGAGTGTAGGCGATGAACAAGAAGAAGGGCATAATAAGCCTGATCGTAACAGCAGCGCTGCTGGTGCTTCTTGCCTTTACCTGTTTCAAAGGCTTTGGCGAGCTGGGAACAGGGGCAACCAGAAATATTACATTGGGCCTGGACCTGGCCGGAGGTGTCAGTATTACTTACCAGGTAAAAGACGAGAATCCTACCAGCGAGGAAATGAGCGATACGATCTACAAGCTGCAGCGGCGTGTAGAACAGTACAGTACGGAGGCCAGTGTCTATCAGGAAGGCGATGACCGGATCAATATTGAAATTCCAGGCGTAACTGACGCAAATACGATCCTGGATGAACTCGGTAAGCCGGGTTCTCTGGAATTTCAGACAATGGATGGGGAGACGGTTATCACAGGATCAGATGTAGAAACGGCTTCTGTCCAGTCCGGGCAGAACAGTACAACCGGAGCCACTGAGTATTCGGTAGAACTGGATCTGACCGAAGAAGGAACGGATAAATTTGCAGAAGCTACCAGTGCCAATGTAGGAAGCCAGATTGCAATTATTTATGACGGGGAAACGATCAGTGCGCCGACAGTACAGCAGGCAATCACTGGAGGACAGGCTTATATTACAGGAAACTTTACTTATGAAGAAGCAGAAAATCTCGCCTCTACTATCCGTATCGGAGGGCTGCAGCTTGAGCTGGAAGAGCTGCGTTCCAATGTGGTGGGAGCACAGCTTGGAGAACAGGCGATCAGTACAAGTCTGATGGCCGGAGCGATCGGTCTTGGTCTTGTATTCCTTTTTATGTGCTTTGTATATCTTTTGCCGGGACTTGCTTCCAGCCTTGCGCTTCTGATTTATACAGGGCTTGTTCTGGTAATTTTAAATGCATTTAATGTGACCCTTACTCTGCCCGGAATTGCAGGTATCATCCTGAGTATCGGTATGGCGGTGGATGCCAATGTCATCATTTTTGCACGTGTAAAAGAAGAGATGACAAAAGGCAAGAGTGTACGAAACGCATTGAAAGCCGGATTCCACAAGGCGATGTCAGCTATTGTGGATGGAAACGTGACAACTTTAATCGCGGCAGTCGTATTGTGGTTCCTTGGAAGCGGAAGCGTAAAAGGATTTGCACAGACTCTGGGAATCGGTATTGTTGTTTCCATGTTTACAGCGCTCGTCATTACAAGAATGATCGTCTTCGCATTTTATGCGGTAGGACTTAAAAATGAAAAACTTTACTACCGTCCGAGAAAAGAAAGAGAACCCATTAATTTTGTGGGGAAGAAAGCGATATTTTTTACAATCTCTCTTGTAGTTATTATTGCAGGTGCCGCATATATGGGTATCAATTCCGCCAGAGGAAATGGAGCCATGGCTTATAGCCTGGAGTTTGAGGGCGGTACTTCAACCAATGTGACATTTAATGAAGACTATACGATCGATGAGATCGACTCCCAGATTGTTCCGGTTGTGGAAGAAGTAACGGGAGACAAAAACGTACAGACACAGAAGGTTGCAGATACCAATCAGGTTATCATCAAGACTGTAACACTGGATCTGGATACACGTGAGGAATTGAATCAGGCCCTTGTAGATCAGTTCCAGGTAGACGAAAGTAAGATCACATCAGAAAACATCAGTTCCACTGTCAGCAGCGAGATGCGGCAAGACGCAGTGGTTGCGGTGATCGTGGCGACGGTATTTATGCTGCTTTACATCTGGTTCCGGTTTAAAGATATCCGGTTTGCCACCAGTGCGGTTCTGGCGCTCCTGCATGACGTTCTGGTTGTTATTGTGTTCTATGCAGCAGCGAGAATATCTGTCGGAAATACCTTTATTGCCTGCCTTCTGACAATTTTCGGATACTCGATCAATGCGACTATTGTCATTTTTGACCGTATCCGCGAGGAGCTTAAGCTGCAGACAAAAACGACAGATCTTGCATATCTGGTCAATAAGAGTATCACACAGACACTTACCAGAAGTATTTATACTTCTTTGACTACTTTCATGACAATTGCAGTGCTGTATGTGCTTGGTGTCAGCTCCATCAAGGAGTTTGCACTGCCGTTGATGGTTGGTATCGTATGCGGGGCTTATTCTTCCGTATGTATCACAGGGGCTCTGTGGTATGTAATGAAAACGAAGATCGGCGGAAAGAAGGCGGAAGAAGCGAAGGCCGGAAAGAAAGGAAAAAAGAAAAAATAGAACAGAAGAAGGGGGGTGCAGTTTCGGCGCACTCCTCTTTTGCATAGTAAGGAAGAAAAAAGATGGAGCGTTGGGTTTTACTTAGAAAGGGAGCAGATTTTAAAAGTATCAGCAGAAAATTCCATATCAGTCCCTATCTGGCAGTACTTGTAAGAAATCGGGGAATTATCGGAGATCAGGCAATACAGGATTATCTCTATGGAACGATTGCCGATCTGTATGATGGGATGCTGATGAAAGATATGGACAAAGCGGTAGAGATTCTTTTGGAAAAGATCCGGGAGGGAGCCAGAATCCGTATCATCGGGGATTATGATATTGATGGAGTAAATGCGACTTATATATTGATGGAAGGCCTGCGGGGACTTGGGGCAGTAGTAGACATTGATATTCCGGACCGCATGACGGATGGTTACGGGATCAATCAAAATCTCATTGACCGGGCAAAAGAAGCCGGGGCAGACACGATCATAACCTGTGACAATGGAATTGCAGCAGCGGAGGAGATTGCCTATGGAAAGAGCCTTGGGATGACCATTGTTGTGACAGATCATCACGAGATTCCCTACCGGGAGGAAAATGGGGAGAGAAAGTATGTCCTTCCTCCGGCTGATGCAGTGGTGGACCCTAAGAGAGCGGACTGCCTCTATCCCTTCAAGGGGCTGTGCGGAGCGGCCGTTGCCTATAAACTGATGGAAGCTTTGTATGAAGCTTCGGGGAAAGATTCGGCAGATATCGATTATCTGATGGAAGAAGTGGCGATTGCAACAGTGGGAGATGTGATGGATCTTACAGGGGAGAATCGGGTCTTTGTCAGGCAGGGACTGGAAATGCTGCAGTCTACCTCTAATCTGGGACTGAAAGCTCTTATGGAATGTACAAAGATCGATCCTGCCAGAATCAGCAGCTATCATATCGGCTTTGTCATGGGGCCCTGCATGAATGCAAGTGGAAGGCTGGATACGGCCAAAAGAGCGCTGGAGCTTCTGGATGCCGGAACAAAGGCGGAAGCGGATATTCTGGCAGGAGATCTGAAAGCGTTGAATGACAGCAGGAAAGATATGACAGAGGACGCAGTAAAGCAGGCCATGGAACTGGTAGAACAAACAGCAGCAGGGCGGGACAAAGTACTTGTCCTTTATCTGCCAAAGTGCCATGAAAGTCTGGCCGGGATTGTGGCGGGGCGTATCAGGGAATATTATTATAAGCCGGTTTTTGTACTGACAGATTCAGGAGAGGAAGTAAAAGGTTCCGGACGTTCCATCGAAGCCTATCATATGTATGAAGAGCTGAATAAGTGCAGCGCTCTTCTGACGCGGTTCGGAGGTCATAAACTGGCAGCAGGACTGTCTCTTCCAAGAAAAAATGTAGAGCGGTTCCGTCAGGGAATCAATGCAGTCTGTACTTTGAAAGAGGAGGACATGCAGGAAAAGGTATCCATTGATATGGAGCTTCCTTTCGCACAGGTGACAGAAGAGTTTATAAAGGAACTGGAGCTGTTGGAGCCTTTTGGAAAAGGGAATCCGAAACCGGTTTTTGCGCAAAGACAAGTGGAAGTTCTCGCAGCTCGTCTGATCGGAAAGAAGAGAAACATGCTGCGGATGCAGGTGAGGGACAGCTATGGTACTTCTATGGAGGCAGTATATTTTGGAGATGCTTCGGCTTACTTGGATGAAGTGGAACGGCATTATGGAGCGGAAGTAAAGAAGAATTTTTTTGCCGGGGCCTGTCAGAGGATACGTATGTCCGTTACTTATTATCCGGGTATCAATGAATATATGGGAGAGAAGAGGGTACAGATTACGCTGACCCATTATCAGATCACGTAAGGCTTACTCTTGCCAATAAAGGGGAATTAATGCTATACTAAAATATAGTGTTAACTTCGGAAATATATGATAGGAGGGCTTGACAATGAAGCCGATAGAAGAATATGTAACAAGTATTCCGGATTTTCCGGAAGAGGGGATTATTTTCAGAGATGTGACCAGTGTGCTGCAAGATGCGGACGGGCTGCACCTTGCAGTGGATCTGATGCAGGAGAAACTGGAAGGGATAGATTTTGACGTTGTTGTAGGACCAGAGTCCAGAGGCTTTATTTTCGGAGTCCCCATTGCTTATAATCTGAGAAAACCGTTTATTCCGGTTCGTAAAAAAGGAAAGCTTCCAAGAGAGACAGTTTCCATTGAATACGAGTTGGAATATGGAACGGCATCTATTGAAATGCACCGTGACTCTATAAAGCCGGGAGAAAAGGTTGTGATCATCGACGACCTGATGGCCACCGGAGGAACGACAGAAGCAATCGTGAAGCTGGTGGAAGGCCTTGGAGGAGAGGTAGTAAAGATAGTATTTCTTATGGAACTGGCTGGACTGAAAGGCCGGGACAGGCTGGGTGATTATGATCTGGACTCTGTCATTATTTATCCGGGTAAATAAGAATTGTTTGTAGAGTGTGAAAGAAAAGGAAGAGAAAGGAGGGAATTGATATGGCGGGGATCACGACATATGAATCTGACAGCCGTAACCGGATAGCGCCGGAATCCATTATGGAAAATCAGATGCTGGGACTGGAGATCGTTGACGGACATGCAGTAAAAGCACCTGCTGATTACCAGGATCCGGATGAGCTTTATCGAATGCTGATCGGACGGATACGCAAATATCATCCTTCTACAGATGTGTCTATGGTGGAAAAGGCATATCGGATTGCGAAGAATGCTCATGAGGGACAGTGCAGGAAATCTGGTGAGCCATATATCATTCATCCTCTGTGGGTTGCGATCATCCTTGCAGATCTGGAGATGGACAAGGAGACGATTGTGGCAGGGATGCTCCATGATGTGGTGGAAGATACTGTCATGACGGAAGAAGGGATCAAGGAAGAATTTGGAGAAGAGGTGGCTCTTCTTGTTGACGGTGTGACGAAGTTGGGACAGCTGTCCTATTCATCGGATAAACTGGAAGTTCAGGCGGAAAATTTAAGAAAAATGTTCCTGGCTATGGCAAAGGATATCCGTGTCATCATCATAAAATTGGCAGACAGGCTGCATAATATGCGGACACTGCAGTTTATGCGTCCGGAGAAGCAGAAAGAAAAGGCAAAAGAGACTATGGACATCTATGCTCCGATCGCACAGAGACTTGGTATTTCCAAGATCAAGACGGAGCTGGATGACCTTGCGCTGAAATATTCGCAGCCGGAAGTCTTCTATGACCTTGTGGATCAGATCAACGCCCGCAAAACAGAGCGGGAAGAGTTTGTGCAGCAGATTGTAGAGGAAGTGTCGCAGCACATTAAAAATGCAGGCATCAAAGCTGAGATCAATGGAAGAGTAAAGCATTTTTTCAGTATCTATAAAAAGATGGTCAACCAGGATAAGACGGTGGATCAGATCTATGACCTTTTCGCGGTGCGCATTATTGTAGATTCCGTTAAGGACTGCTATGCGGCTCTTGGCGTGATCCATGAGATGTATACGCCCATACCGGGAAGGTTTAAGGATTATATCGCCATGCCTAAGGCAAATATGTATCAGTCCCTCCATACGACATTGATGAGTTCTGTGGGACAGCCCTTTGAAATACAGATCCGTACCCAGGAGATGCATAAAACAGCGGAATATGGTATTGCCGCTCATTGGAAATACAAGGAATCAAACGACGGAAAGAAGAATGTCAAGGCCCAGGAAGAAGAAAAGCTGAACTGGTTAAGACAGATTCTGGAATGGCAGAAAGATATGTCTGATAATCGAGAGTTCTTAAGTATGCTCAAAGGAGATCTGGATCTCTTTGCAGAAGATGTATACTGCTTTACTCCAAACGGGGATGTAAAGAGCCTGCCCAACGGATCGACGCCGGTGGATTTTGCCTATGCCATCCACAGCGCGGTGGGAAATAAGATGGTAGGCGCCAGGGTCAACGGGAAGCTGGTAAATATTGATTATAAGATTCAAAACGGAGACCGTATTGAAATTCTGACTTCTCAGAACTCCAGAGGACCAAGCAGAGACTGGCTCAATATTGTCAAAAGTACCCAGGCGAAGAATAAGATCAACCAGTGGTTCAAAAAAGAGTTTAAAGAAGAGAATATTATCCGCGGAAAAGAGATGGTGGCCGCTTACTGCAAGGCAAAAACCATTACTTTAAGCGATATCATGAAACCGAAATACCAGGAAGTTGTGCAGAAAAAGTACGGATTTCGGGATTGGGATTCGGTTCTTGCTGCCATCGGCCACGGAGGTTTGAAAGAAGGGCAGGTTGTAAACCGTCTTGTAGAGGAATATGGAAAAGAACATAAGCAGGAGATTACAGACGAGGTTGTTCTTGAAAAAGTGGCAGAGGCTGCGAAAAACAAAGTGCATATTGCCAAATCAAAGAGCGGAATCGTAGTAAAAGGAATTGACGATATGGCAGTGCGTTTTTCCAGATGCTGCAATCCGGTTCCGGGAGACGAGATTGTTGGCTTTGTGACCCGGGGAAGGGGGCTTTCCATTCACCGGACGGATTGTGTCAACATGCTTCATCTTACAGAAGCAGAAAGAGCCCGGCTCATCGATGCAGAGTGGGAGAGCGATGTGGCAGAGAAAACCGGCGGCCAGTATTTGGCGGAAATTAAAATGTATGCTCATGACAGACAGGGACTTTTGATGGAAATGTCTAAAATTTTTACAGAGTGCAAAATAGATGTAAAATCTATGAATGTACGGACCAGCAAACAGGGAACGGCGACTATTGAGGCCGGATTTATCGTCCATGGACGGGAGGAGCTATCTTTGGTTGTGAAAAAATTAAGACAGCTGGAAGGCGTTATAGACATTGAGCGTGCAGTGGGATAGAAAATAAGATATGAGGTGAAAACAGCATGAAGATAGAAAAATTTGTCACGGGAATTATCAGTACTAATTGCTATGTCGTTTCCAATGAAGAGACAAAAGAGGCCGTCATTGTCGACCCGGCTGCATGCCCGCCTTCCATCCTCAATTATATAAAAGAGGAAGAACTGAAAGTAACGGCCATTTTACTGACGCATGGCCATTTTGATCATACGATGGGAATAGGAGGCTTTCTTGAAAAGTTTCCTGTGCCGGTTTATGTGCATGAGAAGGAAGAAGACACCCTGAAGGATCCGGCGCTGAACCTCTCCGGGATTTATACAGCAGGATTCACTTTTTCCGATGTTACCTATATCAGGGACAATCAGGTGTTATTCCTTGCCGGATATGACTTCCTTGTACTCCATACGCCGGGCCATACACCTGGAGGAGTATGTTATTATGTGGAAAAAGAAAAAGTGCTGTTCAGCGGAGATACTCTGTTTCAGGGCTCTGTGGGAAGAACCGACTTCCCCAACAGCAGCATGTCAGATTTAGTTCGCGGGATCCGGGAGAAGATTTTCACTTTGCCGGACGATGTGAAAGTGTATCCGGGACATATGGGCGAGACTATGATCGGTTACGAAAGAGAACATAATCCGTTTGTTTAACGCAACTTGGGACGTAACAAACTTTAAAAGTGTTACGTCCCAAACTGCGTTAATCCCTGGGTAAAATTGCGAAATACCCCGGGTAAAACTGCGAAGGTGAAAGAAAGGCTGTAAATATTATGATTTTTTTGAGCTGTAAGGAAGATTTATATGCATACAATGCCTACCACCTGGTGAAGGCTTTTTTTCCGGAGGAGGAAGTGCATCAGACAGTGGATCAGGGGCTTGGGGAGACGCTCCGCATGAAGTTTCCGGATGGGCAGATTCTGACGGTTGAGGAGTGTGAGCTGTCTGGAATCGAGGATCGGAAGCAGAGAAAATATATGGTGGATGTGAAGCTCTACAAAGCCTGCCAAAGCTATACGAAGCGGGAACTGGCCTGGGGTATCCTGACAGGGGTGCGCCCTACAAAGCTTGCCATGCAGAAGCTGGAGGAAGGCATGGATGAGGAGGCATTTGTGGACTGGTTTACAAAAGACTCTTTTGTGACGCCCCAAAAGGCCAGACTTGCTTATGAGATTGCCGGACGCGAAAAACAGATCTTAAGCGGCCTGGACTGCCGGGATGGTTACAGCCTTTATGTAGGTATTCCTTTTTGCCCTTCGGTATGCAGCTACTGTTCCTTCAGTTCCGGCTCTGTCGATGCGTGGAAAGATCATATAGAAGCTTATGTGGATGCCCTGTTGAAGGAGCTGTCCTACATTGGGGAGAGGGCAAAAGAAAAAAATAAGAAACTGAACACGATCTATATTGGAGGAGGAACGCCGACTACTTTAAGCGAGGAGCAGCTGGACCGCCTGCTCACTCACATTGACCGGACGTTTTCACGGGAATTCCTCCTGGAATACACGGTGGAAGCCGGCCGGCCGGACAGTATTACGGAAGGGAAATTAAAGGTTTTAAGGCAGCATGAAATTACACGAATTTCCATCAATCCCCAGACGATGCAGCAAAAAACTCTGGATCTGATCGGGCGGAAACATACGGTGGAGGACATCCGGGAGACATACGCTCTTGCAAGAGAGATGGGATTCGATAATATCAATATGGATCTGATCGCAGGGCTTCCCGGGGAGCGGGCGGAAGATATGAAAAATACGCTGTCCCAAATCTGTGAAATGGCCCCGGACAGCTTGACTGTCCATGCTCTTGCCATTAAGCGGGCGGCAAAAATGGGTCAGGAAAAGACAACTACGGGAACCATCGCTTCTTTGGAACATGCGCCGGTGAAAATGGGTGAGGAACTTCCCAAAATGATCGAGGAAGCTTATGAAGCTGCCGCAAAGATGGATCTTGTGCCCTATTATTTGTACCGTCAGAAAAATATTGCCGGTAATTTTGAAAATGTTGGCTATGCAAAGGTTGACAAAGCGGGAATATACAATATACTTATTATGGAAGAAAAGCAGTCGATTATTGCAGCCGGAGCAGGCGCTTCTACAAAGATTCTTCTGGATGAGCCGATTATTGTTCCGGGAAGCAGGAATCAGAGAAAGACTACATTGATGCGGGTGGAAAATGTAAAAAATATCAAGGATTACATTGGACGTATTGATGAAATGATAGAACGAAAAGGAGAATGGCTATGGCGCTGAAGAAAAAACCGGTCACGGGAATGAAAGATATCCTTCCCAGAGAAATGGAAATCAGAGATTACGTGATCCAGATGATCAAAGACACCTATAAAACCTACGGATTCATGTCTATGGAAACTCCCTGCGTGGAGCACATTGAAAATCTGTGCAGCAAACAGGGCGGAGACAATGAAAAACTTATTTTCAAAATTTTGAAACGCGGGGAAAAGCTGAAAATTGCCGAGGCAACAGAGGAAGCGGATGTGGTGGACGGAGGTCTGCGCTATGATCTGACTGTGCCTCTTGCAAGATATTACTCCAATCATTCTAATGATCTGCCGTCTCCTTTTAAAGCGCTGCAGATCGGAAATGTATGGCGGGCGGACCGTCCGCAGAAAGGACGTTTCCGTCAGTTTATTCAGTGTGACATCGATATTCTTGGAGAGCCGGGCAACCTGGCAGAGATCGAACTGATCCTTGCCACTACAGCGATGCTTGGAAAAATGGGCTTCCGGAATTTTACCGTATGCATCAATGACCGCAATATCCTCAAAGCCATGGCCGCTTACAGCGGATTCGCGGAAAAGGACTTTGATGATGTATTTATCATTCTGGATAAGATGGACAAGATCGGTCCGGAAGCTGTGGCAGAAGAGCTGATGGAACTTGGATATGCAAAAGAAAATGTAGATACTTATCTTAAACTCTTTGAAGAGACTCCTGAAGATGCAGGCGGTATCCGTTTCCTGAAGGAAAAGCTGGGAGATTTCCTCAAAGCAGAGACAGCAGACAGCATGGAAATGATCATGTCCAGCGTCGAGGCTGCAAAAGAAGCTGATTTTAAGATAAAATTCACTCCGACTATGGTGCGGGGACAGTCCTACTATACAGGAACGATTTTTGAAGTTGTGATGGACGACTTCGGCGGTTCCGTTGCCGGAGGAGGACGCTATGATAAGATGATCGGGAAGTTTACCGGCCAGGATACGCCGGCCTGCGGATTTTCAATCGGTTTTGAGAGAATTGTTATGCTTCTTCTGGAAAACGGATATGAAGTGCCCAGAAAAGGCGAGAAAAAGGCTTATCTTATGGAAAAAAACATGCCGAAAGAAGGCGTGCTGAAAGTACTGGGACTTGCCAAGAAGGACAGAGAAGAAGGAAAACAGGTTCTGGTAGCGAATATGAAGAAAAATAAAAAATTTCAAAAGGAACAGCTTATGGGAGACGGATATGAGACGATCATAGATTGTTATGCAGATTCCGTGGACAAGCTGTAACAGGAGGAGAGAGAAACAATGGCAGAATCAATGCAGGGTTTAAAAAGAACCCACCGTTGTGGGGAACTGTCTGCAGCACAGATCGGTGAGAAAGTTACCGTGATGGGATGGGTGCAGAAGAACAGAAATAAAGGGGGACTGGTCTTTGTTGATGTGCGGGATCGTTCCGGAATCATTCAGGCTGTTTTTGAAGAAGGAAAAACAGAGGCGGCGCTTTTGGAAAAGGCTGCAAAGCTTCGTGCAGAATATGTAGTGGCAATTGTGGGAACAGTAGAGAAACGCTCCGGCGCTGTCAATGAAAATATTTCCACCGGAGAGATTGAGATCATCCCGGAAGAACTGCGTATTTTATCAGAAGCGGAAACACCTCCGTTTCAGGTAGAAGAAAATTCCAAAACAAAGGAAGAAGTGCGCTTGAAATACCGCTATCTGGACCTTAGAAGACCGGATATGCAGAGGAACCTGCTTATGAGAAGCCAGGTGGCTACACTGACAAGACAGTTTCTGGCAGAGGAAGGTTTTCTGGAGATAGAGACGCCTGTTCTTGTGGGAAGCACGCCGGAAGGAGCCAGGGATTATCTTGTGCCGAGCCGTATCCATCATGGACATTTTTATGCGCTTCCACAGTCTCCGCAGCTTTTTAAGCAGCTTTTGATGTGCTCCGGATGCGACCGCTATTTCCAACTTGCAAAATGTTTCCGTGATGAAGATCTGCGTGCGGATCGCCAGCCGGAATTTACCCAGATCGACATGGAGCTTTCCTTTGTGGATGTGGATGATGTGATCGATGTCAATGAGAGGCTTCTGAAGAAACTTTTCCATGAAGTGCTGGGTGTGGAGGTGTCTCTTCCAATCCCGCGGATGACCTGGCAGGAGGCTATGGACCGCTTCGGTTCCGATAAGCCGGATATCCGTTTTGGTATGGAGCTTCATGATGTGACAGAAGTTGTCAAAGACTGTGAGTTTGTTGTATTTAAAGGGGCTATTGAAAACGGCGGAACTGTCCGGGGAATCAACGCCAAAGGGCAGGGTGCAATGCCGAGAAAGAAAATTGACAAGCTGGTGGATTTTGCAAAAGATTTCGGTGCAAAAGGCCTTGCTTATATTGCTATCCAGGAGGATGGAACGGTAAAATCCTCTTTTGCGAAATTTATGAAAGAAGAAGAAATGACAGCCCTTATTCAGGCAATGGAGGGAGAGAACGGAGACCTTCTTTTGTTTGCAGCTGATAAAAATAAAGTTGTCTGGGATGTTCTTGGAAATCTCCGACTTGAGCTGGCGCGCCAGATGGAACTGCTGGATAAAAACGAGTATAAATTTATCTGGATCACAGAATTTCCGCTTCTTGAGTGGAGTGAAGAGCAGAACCGTTATACGGCAATGCACCATCCATTTACAATGCCTATGGAAGAAGATCTGCAGTATATTGATACAGATCCGGGAAGAGTCCGTGCAAAGGCTTATGACATTGTTCTGAACGGAAACGAGATCGGCGGAGGAAGCGTCCGTATCTTTAATCAGGAAATACAGAGCAAAATGTTCGAGGTGCTGGGCTTTACGCCCGAACAGGCCAAGGAGCAGTTCGGATTCCTTTTGAATGCGTTTAAATACGGAGTGCCGCCTCATGCAGGACTGGCATATGGTCTGGACCGTCTTGTCATGCTGATGGCAAAAGAGGACAGTATCCGTGATGTGATCGCCTTCCCTAAGGTGAAAGATGCATCAGATCTTATGACAGAAGCGCCTACGCCGGTAGACCAAAAACAGCTGGATGAACTGGGACTTCAGATTGTAAGAGAAGAAAAGAAAGAAATCCAGGAATAGAAGCCTGTTTTGGCAGGCGCCGAATAGAAAACGGCGTCTGCCAGGACTGTAAAAAGCAGGGAAAAAATAAATAAAAAAGTTTGAAAAAAGTGTTGACAAACAAAACATCATATAGTATATTATTTATTGTTCTGATGAACACGAACTACAAGATATGCGACAGTGGCTCAGTTGGTAGAGTACGACCTTGCCAAGGTCGGGGTCGCGGGTTCGAGCCCCGTCTGTCGCTCTGAAGAATAGCTATTGAAATGATTGTCTGGTGAGATAATGATTTTGATAGCTATTTTGCATTATTAAAAAAATACAACTTTTTTCGTATCTTCTCATAATGAATAATCGCTAATGCGTCGGTGGTAGGAAAGCGGACAAGAAAGTAATCAACTTTTGCACAAACTTGAATTACTTCAAATCAAAGAGAGAATTTTCATAATCCTTTACATAGTATCGTATATTTTTACGACCTTTTTGAATAATAGTATGTCCTTCTGCTTCTAATTTCTCTTTCTGTGCTTCAATACCATTTGGATATTTAGCATTTAGTTCTCCGTTTGCTTTCAATGTTCTCCAATAAGGTGTTTCATCTTCTAAACGCTGATAACTCGCCCATGCAACAATAGAAACAAAAATTCCTGCTGTAATTGGCTCTGTAAAATCAGCACCACTCAATTTTGCAAAGTATTTCCGTATTTCTCCAACGGTAATTATTTTACCATACGGAATTTTTTTCATTACTTTGTCATAGTCGATTGGTGGTGCAAAATACATTTTATTTCCACCATATTTTTCAATGCTTTTCTTGTCTGTAATGATTTGAAATTTTGGCATATCCTTATTATCGTGCAGCATAGCATTAAAATCTTTTCTATTTTCGTTTGCCATTTTGCCACCTCCCACTTTAAGGATAGACTGTTTGTTATTCCTATGCAATGAGGCTGTTTGAAAAAATAGATAATTTATCTGTACCAACATTATATCACGCTCTTCTAAGCGTTGCCATTCTGTTTCGCTGCATAGAAAAAGACACTCTGTTTCAAGTGCCGTTCTTCCATAATTTTGTATAACTTTCTATTGAATAGAGGAAAATTTATTTATAGTAAGCTAAGTTGCAGACCGGACGTTGAGGTAATCAAAAAGGGGTTCCAGATAAGCTCTGTCTGTCCAGTCACAGCTTTTACCATCCGCTTCCAGGAAAGCTTCCATCCATGGTTCCAATGTCTCTGGTTTGCTTTTCTGAAGCGATTTTTTTAACATTCTGCACAGAGTTCTGTCCTTAAAGCTCATGACAGATTCATCGTATGCTCCCCGCCCATAAAACATGGTGACAGAAAAGGAGAGATCCTTTAAATTTTGCTTTTTAAGTTCTTCAAATGTTTTGGGATAAAAAGGACTTGCGCCGACGGCAAAGATAACCACATTTTTATCCGAAAGAAAACGCTGGTTCCGCCGGATATCTTTTATAACGGATATCCCTCCTGCATATATGCCGCCTGCCGCAATAATAAAATCATAATGCTCCGCCTGATGAAAAGGAAAATTTCCTATTTCGAAGACGTCACAGGCCAGTTCCTCTTTTAACATATCAGCATACTTTTTGGTTGAACCATATTTAGAACGATACAATACTAAAATTCTGCTCATACTTAGTTCTCCTTTTTTCCTGTTTTTGATTCCAGATTTTCAATCCCTTTGTAGAGTTTCATCATTAACCGGAAGAGTTGTGCGATCTCTTCTTCAGAGTAGACTTCAAAAAGAAAGCGCAGATCCTCTTGATATGTAGTAAATACATTTTCAAAATAGTCATTTAGTTTGCTTGTAGGGTAAATGCTGGAAGCACGTGCATCCTGCCGACAGGGGGCGATTGTAACGAATCCCTTCTTTTCCAGTGCGAGGGCAAGCTTTTTGATATTCTGTCTGGAACAGCCAAGGAGGCGTCCAAGCTGGGTGAAAGTAGGATGATCCTTCGATTGCCTTACCATAGTCAGGAGCATGAACTGCTTCAGGGACAGTTCCGGGATGGTGTTGTCAAATATGGTCTGCAGTCTGTTTTCAGCGATGAACAGCGTACTGAACAGTGCTTTGCATTGATTTTCTGTTGAATCAGAAAATTTTTGAATGAGATCATTGATTTCCATACGTCCTCCGTTGAGTGGATAGGAAGAAAATCTTATCTAAAATAGTAACTTGTTACTAATATGATAGCAACTAGTTACGTATTTGTCAATAAAGGAAAACAGAAGAATAGATTTGTTAATGATTTATTTATTCTGGAAGAACCATAGTAACTGTGCTATACTTTACGACATGAAACGGAGGGAGCATATGACAGAACGAAAGATAATCAAGGCAGGGCTGCTTGGCCTTGGAACAGTAGGAACCGGTGTCTACAAACTTGCCAAGAGACAGAAGGAAGAAATAGAGAAAAAAACAGGTGTTTCTTTGCAGATTGAGGGTATCCTTGTACATAATATTGAAAAGAAGAGAGAAGGAGTGGATCCAAGTCTTCTGACAGATAATTACAGAGATCTTACTGGAAATGAGGAAATCTCAGTTATCATTGAGGTGATGGGAGGCATTGAGCCGGCGAAAACCATTATTCTGGAGGCGATGCGCGCAGGCAAAAGCGTAGTGACAGCCAATAAGGATCTGGTAGCGGTTCACGGAGCACAGTTATATGAAACAGCGGCGGAAAACGGAGTGGATTTTCTTTTTGAGGCAGCTGTGGCAGGAGGGATTCCCATTATCCGTCCTCTCAAACAGTGTCTGGCCGGAAACGAAATATCCGATGCAGTGGGAATTGTCAACGGAACGACCAACTATATTCTCACACGCATGTTTGAAGATAATATGGAATTTCAGGAAGCCTTGGATCAGGCAACAGAGCTTGGCTATGCGGAGGCGGATCCCACAGCGGATATTCAGGGCCTGGATGCAGGAAGAAAGATAGCCATCCTTGCCTCTACAGCCTTTCACTCCAGAGTTGTGTTTGATGATGTATACACAGAAGGAATTACCAAAATCACTGCAAGAGATATCCGGTATGCAAAAGAATTTGACAGTGTTATTAAATTGCTGGGCATTGCCCGGCAGAGGGACGGACAGATTGAAGCGGCCGTGTATCCCATGTTGATTTCCAAAGATCATCCGCTTGCCACAGTAAGGGATTCTTTTAATGCAGTGTTTGTGCATGGAGATGCGGTAGATGATGTGATGTTCTACGGACGGGGAGCAGGCGAATTTCCCACAGCCAGCGCTGTCATGGGAGATGTGATCGATGTAATACGCAATATGCAGTACGGCTGCACAGGGCGGATCGGCTGTACCTGTTACCGCACAACTCCTGTGAAAAATCCGGGAGATATCAAAAATAAGTTTTTCATCCGAATGCAGGTGGTAAATAAGCCGGGTGTACTGGCTGCCATTGCAGGAGAACTGGCTACTCATAAGGTGAGCATTTCCAAGGTGGTGCAGAAGGTAATTAAAAGCGGAATGGCTGAACTTGTTATAGGAACAGAAGAGGTAAAAGAGTACCATATGGCAGATGCGCTGAATGATCTGAAAAAGCTTGATGTGGTACATGAAATCAGCAGCGTAATCCGTGAATATTAGGAAAGCATTGTTTCATGGCAAGAAGTGTGCTAGAATAAAACAAAATCATCATAGTATTTGGATGAACACAAACAAAAAAGGAAGAGCAGAGTAGGAATGTGTGCGTTAAGTGCCGGCTGGACGGGGAGTTGCCAGCGGGACGAAAAGCAAGAAGCTTGCGGTACATGTTCCGCATCCCGCTGCTACACATAGACAGAAATACCTGCTTATGGGTAGCTGAAAGGACTACTGCGAAAAGGAGGTATTTTTTATGAAAAAAACAAAAAAATTATTTGCAGATTCACTTCATGAATTTCAGGATGTCAGAAAACTTGCGGTTATGGCAATGCTGCTTGCGCTGGCGGTTGTGTTGGGATTTTATGCTACGATTCAGATTGGGGATTTTTTGAGGATTGGATTTGCATTTATCCCAAATGAATTGACGGGAATGTTGTTTGGACCGGTAGCGGGAGGATTTATGGGAGCGATCGCCGATATTGCTAAATACGCAGTAAAACCCATCGGAGCATTTTTTCCGGGATTTACGATCAGCGGCTTGCTGGCCGGCCTGATCTATGGCGTTGTGCTCTATAAAAAGCCGGTGAGCCTGAAGAGGATTATTGTGGCAAACACACTTGTGACAGTTTTTGTGAATCTGCTTTTAAATACGTACTGGCTTACGATTCTTTATGGAAATGCCTTTGCAGTACTGCTCCCGGCCAGAATTATAAAAGAAGCGATTCTGCTTCCGATAGATATTGTGTTGTTTTTTACAGTTGCCAGAGTGCTTGGAAGGACGCAGATATTTTCTGTATTTGCCAGACCAGCCAGATAAGAAAGGATGATATGATGCAGGAGCGGCTCCCTATCGGTTTTTTGTTCAAACAGATCAATAATGTATATGAAAAAGATTTTAATAACAGGCTGCGTACGCTGGGAATAACAGCCTCCCAATGTGCAGTGCTGGATTATCTGTTTCACAGCAGAAAAGAAGAGATCAACCAAAAGGATGTGGAAAAGGCATTGAGCCTGAAAAATCCTACGGTGACAGGGTTGCTGAAAAGGCTGGACGAAAAAGGATTTATACTGATCGTCCCCAGCACGAAAGATAAGCGATGTAAAAACATTTATCTGACGGAGAAGGCCTATGATATTCAGAAAAGAATGGAGGCGGACCGCAAAAAGATCGATAAAGAGCTTACGATCGGAATGACAAAAAAGGAAGTCCAGGCTTTGCAGAAGATGTTAAGCCGGGTACTGTATAATGTATCAGAACCATAGAAATATAACAAAGAAGGCGTCGGATGTTCCGATGCCTTCTTTTTGAAATTGATAAAAGTTATCAAAAAATGTATTGATAATTTGAGTAGGATATGCTATATTGTTAAAAGTAAATGATAATCAATTTCAAAATACGGAGGAATTTATGCCGATAGAAGTGGTTTCTTACCTTTTGTCAGATGGAGATGAAGTGAGGCGGATACAGTCACAGCTTGTTCTGCAGTGTGCCCCTTTCCTGAAAGGAATTAAGCTTGCAGCGATTACGAACATGGCGCCGGATGCCTGTGAAATGCTGGAGAGGATATTGGAGGGATCCGGTATTTCCTTTCGTATCCTCGCTTCCGGGAAGAAACGTTGTCTTGTATTTTTGTACCGGGAAGAAGCGTTTGCCAGATATATACGGACCGGGAAAATAAGAAGGTTTCTTTCTTCTTACGGATACAGAGGGTATATGGTAAAAGAAACGCTGGATCGTTTGTCGGAACGGATCGGCATGTACTCCAGAGAGGATATTTCCTTTCCGCATGAGATTGGAGTGTTTCTTGACTATCCGCTTCGGGATGTAGAAGGCTTCATTCAAAACGGAGGAAAGGATTATCTGTTGTCCGGGTACTGGAAAGTATATCATAATCCGGAGCGGGCAAGAAAACAGTTTCAGGCATACGACAGAGCCAGGAACGAGGCGGTAAAAGAGCTGCTGGCCGGAAAGCGATTTACGGAAATTGTGGCATGGGCGGCTTAAAATGTCAGTTTATTGATTTTTACATGATAGGAGGATGCAGGTATGAGTATTGCAGTTGTGTATTGGAGCGGAACAGGAAACACACAGGCTATGGCGGAGGCTGTCGTGAAAGGAATCGTAGAGGGAGGAGCAGAAGCGGAGCTCCTTTCAGTAGATCAGGCGGATGCGTCAGAAATTGCCAGAGGGGATGTATTTGCCCTCGGATGCCCCTCCATGGGTGCGGAAGAACTGGAAGAGTCGGAGATGGAGCCTTTCGTACAGGAATTGGAAGGGAAGGTGAGCGGAAAGAACATTCTTTTATTTGGTTCGTACGGATGGGGAGACGGAGAGTGGATGCGCACCTGGGAAGAGCGCATGAAAGCGGAAGGAGCTGTGTTGATCGGAGGATCGGGAGTGATTGCCAACGAGGCCCCGGATGAAGAGGCGCTGAATGCATGTGAAAAGGCAGGGAAAGCATTGGCGGAAGCGGCGAAATAGGATAGGAAAAGAGGATTCGGACAGAAAGGAGATTATGACATGAGTATTGTGATTATTGGCGGAAATGAACGGATGGAATGTCAATATAAGCAAATCTGTAAAAAATATAATTGCAAGGCAAAAGTATTTACGAGAATGGCAGGAAATTTAAAAACACAGATTGGGCGTCCGGATCTTATCATCCTTTTCACCTCTACGGTGGCCCATAAGATGGTACACTGTGCTCTGAAAGAGGCGGAGCGTTATGATGTACGGGTGGAGCGTTCCCACAGCAGCAGCGCAAATGCACTGGACGGCATTCTAAGAGAGTGTTGTAATTAATCTGTGAAAGGATGGAATTGCTGTTTCAAAAAGAGTATTTTCGGCAGGACAGGGAGGATTCCCTGTCCTGTTTGGACTTAAGAAATCGCTATTTCTATCTGCCGGGTTTTCCTTGAACCATGAGACGGAAACTGATATAATATTTCTATGTGGAAAAATAAGCAGAAAGAAGGATAAAAGATTGAAGAAAAAGCCGGAATTTCGGTTCGCTTTCCCGGAAGATACGGGGAAGATTTTATTTTTTATAAAGAATCTTGCCAGATATGAAAAGTTGGAAGACGAGGTGGTGGCGACAGAGGAACTTCTCAGAGAGTGGATCTTTGAAAAGAAGAAAGCAGAGGTTCTTTTTGCGTTGGAAGATGGAAAAGAAGTAGGGTTTGCTCTGTTTTTTTACAACTTTTCCACATTTCTTGGCAGAGCCGGAATCTATTTGGAAGATCTGTTTGTTCTTCCGGAATATCGCGGCAGAGGCTATGGAAAAGGGCTTCTTAGAGAGCTGGCCCGGATTGCGGTAAAGCAGAGATGCGGCCGCCTGGAATGGTCCTGCCTGGACTGGAACCGGCCAAGTATTGAGTTTTATTTATCTCTTCATGCACAGCCGATGAAGGGGTGGACAGTTTACCGCCTGACAGGTAACAGCCTGAAAAATATGGCAGGATCAGACGAGGAGGAAATGCAATGAGTTATGCGGACAAAATCTTTATTCAGATGTGCCGGGATATTATAGATAATGGGACAAGTACAGAGGGAGAAAAGGTGCGCCCGGTGTGGGAGGACGGCACCCCTGCCTATACGATTAAAAAATTCGGGGTTGTGAACCGTTACAATCTGGCGGAAGAGTTTCCGGCCCTGACACTTAGAAGGACGGCGATAAAGAGCTGTACAGATGAGCTTTTGTGGATCTGGCAGAAAAAATCAAATAATATTCATGACCTGAAGTCCCATATCTGGGACAGCTGGGCAGATGAAAGCGGATCCATCGGAAAAGCATACGGTTATCAGATGCAGGTGAAGCATCAGTACAAAGAAGGAATGATGGATCAGGTGGACCGGGTGATCTTTGATCTGAAAAATAATCCTTACAGCAGAAGGATTATGACGAATATTTATGTTCATCAGGATCTTCATGAGATGGCGCTGTATCCCTGTGCCTACAGCATGACATTTAATGTGACAAAGGAAAAAGGGAGTGAAAAGCTGACGCTCAATGGTATTTTAAATCAGAGATCCCAGGATGTCTTGGCGGCAAACAATTGGAACGTATGTCAGTATGCCGTACTGCTCCATATGCTGGCACAGGTGTGTGACATGAAAGTGGGCGAATTTGTTCATGTGATCGCCGATGCCCATATCTACGACCGCCATATTCCGATGATCGAAGAACTGATACAAAGGGAGCCGCTTCCGGCGCCGAAATTCTGGCTGAATCCGGAAGTGAAGGACTTTTATGATTTTACGCCGGACGATGTGAAACTGCTTGATTATGAGACTCATGAACAGATAAAAAATATACCGGTAGCTATATAAATTTTTCGGGAATATAAGGGAGAATAAGATGAATTTAATCGTGAATGTAGATAAAAACTGGGCGATCGGAAAGGGAAATAAACTTTTGGTAAGCATTCCCCAGGATATGAAATTCTTTCGGGAAACAACGACAGGAAAGGTTGTTGTGATGGGGCGCAAGACACTGGAGAGCTTTCCGGGAGGTCAGCCTTTGAAAAACCGGACAAATATTGTACTGACATCGGATAAAAGTTACAAGGCAGCCGGAGCTGTTTTGGTGCATTCCATGGAAGAACTTATGGAAGAGTTGAAAAAATACAGCCAGGAAGACATCTATGTCATAGGCGGAGAGAGTATTTACCGCAGTCTTCTGCCCTATTGCAGCAAGGCATATATAACAAAAACGGAACATGCCTATGATGCGGATACGTGGTTCCCTGACCTGGATGCGGATCCACAGTGGAAGATGACAAAGATCAGTGAGGAACAGACTTATTTTGATCTGGAATATTATTTCACGGTCTATGAAAGGATATCCTAAGAGCAATGAGAATATTGAATATCACAGCCCAGAAGCCGGACAGTACAGGGAGCGGTATCTACCTGTCAGAGCTTGTGAGGGAATTGGAAAAGGAAGGGCATACACAGGCGGTAATTGCCGGTGTATACCCGGAAGATGAGATCCTTCTTCCGCCGGATGTAGAACGGTTTTTTGTGTATTTTCATACAGAAGAGCTGCCTTTTGCCATTGCCGGGATGTCCGATGAGATGCCTTATGAAAGCACGGTGTATCGCACTATGACAGAAGAGATGACAGAACAGTTTATGACAGCGTTCCGAAAGAAGATCAAAGAGGCTGTCGTTAAATTTCGCCCGGATCTGATCTTGAGCCATCATCTTTATCTTGTCACAGCCATTGCAAAGGAATGTGCCGGCAGTATTCCGGTTTATGGATTCTGTCATAATACCGACTTGCGGCAAATGAGAAGCCATGGCCTGCAGAGGAGCTATATCAGAGAGCATATAGCTGCCCTTGACAGGATCTATGCCCTTCACGATGAACAGAAACAGGAAATTCTGGAGCTGTTTCCTGTGGAGGAAAGCAGGATTTATCTTTCCGGTATCGGGTATAATGCTGAAATTTTCTGTGAAGCATCATCCCGCAAGGCTTCCCCAGGGGAAGCGAGGGAGGTGAAAGAAGGTACACAGATTATTTTTGCAGGCAAAATCACACAGAGCAAGGGAGCGGCAAGTTTGATAAGAAGCATGGATTATCTGGCAAAGAAGATGCAGGAAGATCCGGCTTTGAGGGATAAGGCCGGTTCCATCAGGCTGTTCCTTGCGGGAGGAAGCGGAAACCGGGAGGAGTATGCCGGGATTCGTAAGATTGCAGAAAGATCCCCCATTCCGGTTGATTTCCTGGGGCGACTGCCGCAAAAAGAGCTGGCGGACAGATATCGGGAATCTGATGTGTTTGTCCTGCCTTCCTTTGGTGAGGGGCTGCCTCTTACTTTGATTGAAGCACTTGCATGTGGGGACAGGGCCGTAGTGACAGACCTGCCGGGGATCCGTCCCTTCCTTACCAGTTCAGTTCCCGATGCACCGGTCTTTTATGTGAAAGCGCCAAAGGCGGCGGAAAAGGGAGCGGAAAGCGGGAGACAGGATCCAAAAGAGCTGAAACAGTTTGAACAGGAGCTGGCAGATCAGATTGCAGCGGCAATCGCAGTGGGCAGACAGCCATGCCCTGATCTTTCCGAAATTTCATGGAAAGCTGTGTGTAAAAGAGTGTTATGCCCGGGAAAAGAGAGATTAGAAAACGGATAACATAAGGAGGGGTATTGTGTTTATCGATTTGCATATGCATGAGATGCGAAATTCGGGGGACAGTTATCTTACGTTGGAAGAAATCGTTGAAATTGCAAAGAAAAAAGGATTGGATGCTATATGTATCACTGACCATGATAATATGGATATTCGTTCTTTTGCAAAAGAATATTCGGCAAAAACAGGGTATCCCATCTTTGTAGGAATTGAATTTTACTCTCTTCAGGGAGATATTATCGCCTATGGGATCGAGGATTACCCAAGAGAGCGCATTAGCGCGCAGGAATTTATTGATTTTGTCAGAGAACAGGGAGGAGTCTGCTACAGCGCACATCCTTTTCGGAATAACCGGAGGGGAATGGAGGAACATCTTGATGAGGTGACAGGGCTTTCGGGAATTGAAGTGCTCAACGGAAGTACACACAGAGAGGCTTGCATGAAAGCCGCAGAATATGCGAAAAAGCTGGATCTGATTCCGGTGGGGGCCAGTGATTGCCATGTCCCGGAAAAAGTAGGAGTGTGTGCAACCTATTTTCCAATGGAAATACAGTCAGAAACAGATCTGGTCCGGGCTTTTCGCAGCGGCGGTATGAAGCCCGCTTATTATAAAGATGGAGCCTATCATATTGTGGAGATTGACGATATGGATGCATTTCCCCAGGAGGAGTGGATTTCTTCTAGGAAAAATAAAGAAAGAGGATAAATTTGCAACCTTGACAATTCCGGAAGGTATCCATTATAATATCACTAATTTACCAGATTTTATAATTTAAAATCAAAGAAAGAATTTATGGGAAAAATGCTATGACAAGGAGGAGTACATAGACACCGGATGCCAAGAGAGAAGATGGATGGTGAAAATCTTCGTGAAGGGTTTGTGGAAGTAGCCTTCGAGCAGTGGACCGAACAGAGGGAAAACATTTCCTTTTTAGTAAGCTCCAACGTATTTCCGGCGTTAGCGGAAGCAGTATCGGAGAAATTCCCGTACTGACAGAGTGCAGAGACATTGTTTCTGAATTTAGGTGGTAACACGGATGAAAGATTCGCCCTAAGCTTTTTGGCTTAGGGTTTTTCTTTGTTCGTTCCTAATAATCAAAAGGAGGTAACAGTATGAAAAAAATATCTGGAAACAAATTACTGGTAAAGGCCTTGAGAGAAGAAGGAGTGGATACAATTTTTGGCTATCCCGGAGCCTGTACAATTGATATCAGCGACGAGCTGTATAAGCAGGATTATACGAAAGTTATTTTGCCAAGACAGGAAGTGGCCCTGGTCCATGAGGCAGATGCCTATGCAAGGACAACCGGAAAAGTAGGAGTATGTCTTGTTACAAGCGGACCGGGGGCTACCAATCTGGTTACAGGGCTTGCGACTGCTAATTATGACAGTGTGCCATTGGTGTGTTTTACAGGACAGGTGGCAAAACATCTGATTGGAAACGATGCTTTTCAGGAGGTAGATATTGTAGGGATTACAAGAAGCATCACAAAATACGGAGTGACAGTCAGGAACAGAGAAGATCTTGGAAGGATTATTAGGGAAGCCTTTTATATTGCACGGACGGGGCGTCCCGGGCCGGTGCTCATTGATCTTCCTAAAGATGTGATGGGAGAACTGGGAAGTGCAGAATATCCGTCTGAAGTAAATATCAGAGGATATAAGCCAAATACTCATGTACACATCGGGCAGCTTAAGCGGGCGATTAAAATGCTTGGCAAAGCAAAGAATCCGCTGTTCCTTGCGGGAGGAGGCGTTAATATCGCCCATGCACAGGAACTGTTTACGAAACTCGTGGAGAAGACAAATGTTCCTGTTGTAACAACCGTTATGGGGCGCGGAGCGGTTCCTACAGATCATCCGCTTTTTATCGGAAACCTTGGTATGCATGGGGCGTACGCAGCAAATATGGCGGTAAACAACTGTGATCTTTTGTTTTCCATTGGTACCAGATTCAATGACCGCATTACCGGGAAACTGCATTCTTTTGCACCTTGCGCGAAGATCGTCCATATTGATATTGATACCTCTGCTATTTCAAGAAATGTGCAGGTCGATGTGCCGATTGTTGCCGATGCTCATGAAGCAATTGAAAAAATGCTGGAATATGTGGAAGTCTGCGAGACAAAAAGCTGGCTGGAGCAGATTGCTGATTGGAAGGCAGAGCATCCTCTCGTGATGAAGAAACGCCCGATCATGACTCCTAAAGATATTATTGATGAAATCAATGAAAGTTTTGAGGAAGCCATTGTCGTGACAGACGTAGGGCAGCATCAGATGTTTACGGCACAGTTCCTGGAACTGAAACCGGGAAAGCAGCTTATCATGTCCGGCGGACTTGGTACAATGGGATATGGCCTGCCGGGGGCTATCGGCGCCAAGATTGGAAATCCGGATAAGCCGGTTATCTCCATTTCCGGAGATGGGGGAATGCAGATGAATATACAGGAGCTTGCCACAGCAGTGCTGGAGGAGCTTCCGATCATCAGCTGCATTTTCAATAATAGCGTACTTGGGATGGTACGTCAGTGGCAGAAGCTCTTTTACGGCAAACGGTATTCTATGACCTGCCTGCGGTCAGGAGCAGCCTGCAGAGGTAAATGCGGCGAGGTAGAGTGTCCTCCTTATACGCCTGACTTTGTGAAACTGGCGGAAAGCTATGGAGCAAAAGGCATCCGTGTAACGAAAAAGGAAGAGATAAAACCGGCCTTTGAAGAGGCAAAGAAGAGCAAAGTGCCTGTTGTGATTGAATTTCTGATCGATCCGGAAGATCTGGTATATCCTATGATCCAGCCGGGCGGAACATTGGAAGATATGATCATGGATTGCTAAGAGAAAGGAGAGAAAAGAATGAACAGTACAATGAAAAAAAGATGGATATCCCTGTATGTGGAGAACCAGGTAGGCGTTCTCTCCAAAATTTCCGGACTTTTTTCCGGGAAATCTTATAACCTTGACAGCCTTACTGTCGGGACAACAGAAGATCCGACGGTGTCCCGTATGACGATTGCCACAGTCAGCGATGATGAGACATTTGAACAGATCAAAAAGCAGCTGAACCGTCTGGTAGAAGTGATCAAGGTCATTGATTTTACCGATATTTTTGTACGTATGAAGGAAATCCTTTATATTAAAGTAAAAAACTGTACTTCTGAGGATAAGATCGAGGCCTTTCAGATTGCAGAGACTTTCAAGGCAAAAGTCATTGACTACGGAAAAGACAGCCTTCTTTTAGAGTTCGTCCAGACCGCGACAAAGAATGACGCAGTTATCAAACTGATGAAGGAAGAATTTAAGAGTATTGAAGTAGTGCGGGGTGGAAGCGTAGGAATCGAATCCATCAGTATGATGGAGCGCTAAGTTACTATTCACAGCTGATAATATGCCCGGCAAAAAAACAGAGTGCACTCTTGAATTTTGTATATGACAGTATTATAATGAAAAAAGATTAATAAAAGAAGGAACGGAGGAATTATCCATGGAAAAGAAAAATATTGACTGGTCAAATCTGGGATTTGCCTATATGCAGACAGATATGCGATATGTCTCCAACTATAAGGACGGGGCATGGGACGAAGGGGCTTTAACCTCCGATGCAAATATTGTACTGAATGAGTGTGCCTGCGTGCTTCAGTATGCACAGACATGTTTTGAAGGCTTGAAGGCATACACGACAGAGGATGGACATATTGTAACATTTCGTCCGGATCTGAATGCCAAGAGAATGGCTGATTCCGCAGCACGTCTGGAGATGCCGGTATTTCCGGAAGATCGTTTTGTGGAGGCGGTTCATAAAGTAGTGGAAGCCAATGCAGCATACGTTCCGCCGTATGGTTCCGGGGCAACGTTATATATTCGTCCATATATGTTCGGATCCAATGCGGTCATCGGCGTAAAGCCGGCAGACGAATACCAGTTCCGCGTATTTACTACTCCGGTAGGACCATATTTCAAGGGAGGCGCAAAACCGATCACCATCCGCGTATGCGATTACGACCGTGCAGCGCCTCATGGAACCGGACATGTAAAGGCAGGACTGAACTATGCTATGAGCCTTTATGCTATTGTTGACGCACATCAGAAAGGCTATGATGAAAACATGTATCTGGATGCAGCTACAAGGACTAAGGTGGAAGAAACAGGCGGAGCTAACTTTATCTTTATTACAAAAGATAATACGGTAGTTACACCTAAGTCCGGCACAATTCTGCCGTCCATCACAAGACGTTCTCTTCTCTATGTAGCGGAGAAATATCTGGGACTTAAGACAGAAGAAAGAGAAGTTTATCTGGATGAGGTAAAAGATTTTGCAGAATGCGGTCTGTGCGGAACGGCAGCAGTTATTTCCCCGGTAGGAAAGATTGTGGATCACGATAAAGAGATCTGCTTCCCAAGCGGAATGGAAAAGATGGGACCGACCATCCAGAAGCTTTACGATACACTCACCGGAATCCAGATGGGGCATATCGAAGCTCCGGAAGGCTGGATCCATACAATCTGCTAATGGAAAGCTATACCGGATTCGCGGAAGTCTATGATACATTTATGGATAATGTTCCCTACAGGGAGTGGGCGCAGTATATAAGAAAGCTTCTGGAAAGAGAAGAAATTGACAGTGGTCTTGTTCTGGATCTTGGATGCGGTACCGGAAGCATGACGGAAGAATTGGCATCATACGGTTATGATATGATCGGTGTGGACAACTCTGAAGAAATGCTTGAGATTGCCATGAATAAGAAGGAAAAGAGCGGCCATGACATCCTCTACCTTCTCCAGGACATGCGCCAGTTTGAACTGTACGGGACCGTAAAGGCTATTGTCAGTGTCTGTGACTGTATCAATTACATAACAGAGGAAGATGAGCTGGAGCAGATTTTCAGATTAGTCAACAATTATCTGGATCCCGGAGGAATTTTTATCTTTGATTTCAATACAGAGTATAAATACAAAGAGATTCTTAGGGATGAGACGATTGCGGAAGAGCGGGAAGAGTGCAGCTTTATCTGGGAAAACTATTATGATGAAGCAGAAGGACTGAATGAATATGCACTGACTTTGTTTGTGCAGGAGAAGGGCGATCTTTACCGGAAATATCAGGAAATTCATCTGCAAAGAGCGTATACTCTGGAAGAGATGAAGGCACGGATCGAAAAAAGCGGTATGAAGTTCGTGGCTGCCTATGACTCCTACACGGAGCAGGCACCTACCAAAGAAAGCGAAAGAATATGTATGATGGCAAGAGAGTGCGGAAAATAGGCCGCACTCTTTTTGTCTGTGGTCCTACTTGTAAAGAAAGACAAAACATATTACAATAAAAGGTAATGTACAGAAAAAAGAAAAGAAAGGAATTTCAATAGATGACAGATTATATCGTAAGAGCAACAGCGGCGGAAGGGCAGATCCGTGCCTTTGCGGCAGTAACCAAAGATACAGTGGAGGAAGCAAGAAGAAGGCATGGAACAAGCCCGGTGGCAACGGCGGCGCTTGGAAGGCTTTTGACGGCGGGAGCCATCATGGGAAGTATGATGAAAAACGATACAGATATGCTGACCCTTCAGATCAGAGGGGACGGGCCGCTGGGAGGGATTACTGTAACAGCCGACAGCCATGCCAATGTCAAAGGATATGTGCTGAATCCGGATGTAATGCTGCCGCCCAAAAACGGTAAGCTTGACGTAGCGGGAGCAGTAGGGATCGGTCTTTTGACAGTCATCAAGGATATGGGGTTAAAGGAGCCTTATTCCGGGCAGACCATCCTTGTGACAAGTGAGATTGCAGAGGACCTGACCTATTATTTTGCTAATTCAGAGCAGGTCCCTTCCTCTGTCGGACTGGGTGTTCTTATGGATAAAGACAATACAGTAAAATGCGCGGGAGGATTCATTATCCAGCTTATGCCTTTTGCAGAGAACAAGACCATAGACCAGCTGGAGGAAAATCTGAAAAAGGTGACTTCAGTTACAAAGCTTCTGGATGCCGGATATACACCGCAGCAGCTTCTGGAGGAACTGCTGGGAGGTATGGGACTGGAGATCACAGATACGATGCCTGCCAGATTTTACTGCAACTGCTCTAAGGAAAGAGTGGAGCAGGCAGTTGTCAGCATCGGCAAGAAAGATATAGAAGAGATGATAAAGGAAGGCAAAGATATTGAGGTGAAGTGTCATTTCTGTAATACAGCCTACAAATATACTATAGACGAACTGAAAGAAATCCTGAAGCGGAGCAAATAGTGCCTGGGGAAAGATAGGAGGATAAGAACGTGAAACATGGTTTTGTGAAAGTGGCAGCCGCAAGCTGCGATATCCGTGTTGCGGATGTGGATTACAATACAGAGCAGATCTGCCGGATGATCGATGAAACTACAGAGGCCGGAGCCAAGGTTGTTGTGTTTCCGGAGCTTTGTATTACCGGATATACGTGTGGAGACCTGTTTACTCAGGATGTTCTTCTTAAGAGAGCAAGAAAAGCCCTCTGGAAGATTGCGGATTACACGAAAGAGAAGGATGCGCTGGTCTTTGTAGGCGTGCCTTTGGCGGTAGAAGGAGAGCTTTACAATACGGCGGCGGCTCTGAACAGAGGAAAAATCCTGGGGCTGACTACAAAGACATTTCTCCCTAATTATGGAGAGTTTTACGAGATGCGCCAGTTCAGAGAGGGACCAAGAGAGGTGCGTGAAATTGAATTTGGAGGAGAAAAGATTCCTTTTGGACCGCAGATACTCTTTGTGTCCGGGCAGATGGAAGATCTGATCGTATCGGCGGAAATCTGTGAAGATGTGTGGTCTCCGGTACCGCCCAGCATACAGGCGGCAAGAGAGGGGGCAACTATCATTGTCAACTGCTCTGCCAGCGATGAGACCATCGGGAAAGCCGCATACAGGAAAAGTTTGATCGAAGGACAGTCTGCCCGTCTCATTGCCGGATACGTATATGCAAATGCCGGGGAGGGGGAATCTACGACAGATCTTGTTTTTGGCGGGCACAATATGATAGCGGAGAACGGAACGACGCTGGCGGAAGGGGAGAGATTCCGAAACGGCGCCATCTATTCTGAGATTGATATTCAGCGTGTGATAAGCGAGCGGAGAAAGAACACCACTTTCCAGACAGAAAAGACGAGGAAACTGGTGCGTGTTCCTTTTCAGGTGGAGATGACAGATACATTTCTGACAAGAGAATTTCCTTCCCGTCCCTTTGTGCCGGATTCCTCCGAAGAAAGGGAGAAGCGCTGTGAGGAAATTCTGATGATCCAGGCTATGGGGCTGAAGAAAAGACTTGCCCATACGCATGCTCAGAGTGCGGTTGTGGGCATTTCAGGCGGTCTGGATTCTACTTTGGCGCTGCTTGTGACAGCAAAAGCTTTTGATATGCTGAAAATGGACCGAAAAAGGATCATTGCGGTGACAATGCCCTGCTTTGGGACAACGGACCGAACATACAGCAACGCCTGTACCATGGCGGTAAGGCTGGGCGCCCAGTTGAGAGAGGTACAACTGGCCGAGTCAGTGACCATGCATTTTCGGGATATTGGTCATGATATGAATGATCACAGCGTCACTTACGAAAATGCGCAGGCGAGAGAGAGGACCCAGGTTCTGATGGATATTTCCAATCAGGAAAATGGAATGGTGATCGGAACCGGAGATATGTCTGAGCTGGCACTTGGCTGGGCCACCTATAACGGAGATCACATGTCCATGTATGGGGTGAATGCTTCCGTGCCAAAGACGCTGGTGCGTCATCTGGTACGCTATTACGCAGATACATTGGAGGATAAAGAACTCCAGGCCGTACTCTATGATGTGCTGGATACGCCGGTGAGCCCGGAGCTTCTGCCGCCGGAAGACGGACAGATCGCGCAGAAGACAGAGGATCTGGTGGGTCCTTATGAGCTTCACGATTTCTTCTTGTATTATTTCCTGCGTTTCGGATACGAACCGGATAAGATCTACCGGATCGCCCGTCTGGCTTTTGAAGGAGAATATGAAAAAGAAACAATTTATAAATGGCTGGAGACATTTTGCAGAAGGTTCTTTACCCAGCAGTTTAAACGATCCTGCCTGCCGGACGGACCGAAGGTAGGAACCGTTGCGCTCTCACCGAGAGGAGACTGGAGGATGCCAAGCGATGCCTGTGCATCAGTCTGGCTGAAGAATCTGGAACAGTGATGGGAAGGAGACAAGAAATATGAAGGCAGAAGAGATACAGAATGTAGACCATCAGGAAATTGACCGGAGAGTGAGGAATTATTGGCTTCAAAAAGGACTTGGGATAACGGGCGTTGTTCTTGTAATCCTGCATGGCCTTTTGCTCTTTGCAGGTCTGGACCGGATTATGTGGATCGGGGGATATACTAATGTTGTTACCCGGATCTGTATTATTTTGAGTCACTATGTGATCGTTCAGATTTTGATTTTTGTTATTCAGGGAGCAGAGACCCAAATTTCAGGAAGTCTGACGAAATCCTGCGATCCTTTTCTCTATGAGGCGTGCCTGTATCGGGTCGGCGGAGGAACGAAAAAGCAGATTAATCTGGCCCTTGCCCAGTATTATGAAGGTAATTTTGAGCAGTCCTGGGATACCATAAGCAGGGTCAGCCCGGACGGACTGAAGAAGAAGTATAAATATAATTATTATATGTTAAGATCCGCCCTCCTCTTTCGTCAGGGAAGAGCAGGAGAGGTGAGAAATCTCGAGGATGAATTTCAAAGAACGATCGGAGGAAGGGAGGATACGGTCTATATGCAGCTTCTGTGTGCGTCCAACAATATGAGGCGCGCGCTGGAAAACAAGGATTATCCTTCTGCCTATGGATTCCTGCAGGATTATACCCGCCTGTACCAGCGTGATTCACAGCCGTGGGTTAAAGTCGGGATTGCCTGCTGGGAAGGCGTGCTGGAGTATTTATGCGGCAATGAGACAGGGGCAGACGCAAGACTTGCCTATGTGGAAAAATACGGCGGAAAGTTGTTTTATGTACAGGAGCTTAAAAAGATAAGAGAGGAAAAAGGAAAGGAGGAGACAGAGGATGAAGGAAGAACATCCGGAGAAACTTGCCAGAACAGCAGTGGAGAAATTTCAGAAGATGTATAACTGCTGTCAGTCAGTGGCCTGTTCTGTGTGTGAAGAATATGGGATAAGTGAGAAGGATATGTTTCGCCTTACAGAAGGGTTCGGCTCGGGAATCGGAGGGCTGAAGGATACATGCGGAGCCGCTATGGGAATGTTTTTGATCATCAGCCTTGCCGGAAGCGCAGGAGATATGGAGCAGCCTATGCTTACAAAATTTGAGACATATGACAGGATCCGGGAGGCTGCTGAAAAGTTTCAGGAAAAGTGCGGTTCACTTTACTGCAGGGATTTAAAAACCCAGGAAGGGCCACAGCCCCTTCCATGCTGTACTTTCTGTGTAGAGGCAGGAGCGCAGATCCTGGAAGAAATGTTGAAAAAAATGTCATAAAACAGGAAATGCGGGCATATATATGGAAAAAGGAGGAAAGTTTGAAATGAAAGAGGAAAGATTTCTAAAACTTACATATATTCATGATATTGCAACCATTGTTTCCATATTTTTGTCCGTATTTCATGTGATGAAGGGGACAGGCAGCAAAATTCGGGATGTGCTCTGCGGATCATTTCTTGTTATGCAGATTTTTGCAGCGTTAAAGATAGGAGCCAGATTTTTGGAAAAGAAAAACGATCTGCAGAAATCCATGGAAGAGCTGTATCACAGGTCAGAAAAAGAGTGGGGGGCAGGATGGAAATCGTCCTTGCTCCTTTATGTCCTGATTTCTGTCAGTGTGTTTTTTAAAGTCGGAGTCCCCCTTCTGCTTGGGAAAGATAATGAAAAAGAGAGCGGTGTATGATGCGTTTACAGAACATACATAGCCCTCTTTTTGTTATATGAGAAAGTCCCAAGGACTTTTCCTTTTTCAATTTTTACAGATTCAGTTTCTTAAAAAGATCGCCGAGATTTGTTCCGATATTCTCGGATTTTGGTATTTCCACTTTTTCTTCCGGTTCTTCCTTGACCTCTTCCAGCGCTTTCATGCTGAGACTGATCTTTCCATCTTTGACTCCAATGATCTTAACGTTTACTTCATCCCCTGTATTCAGCACATCTTTTGGGGATTTTACACGTTTCTGGCTGATCTGAGAAACATGTACCAATCCGGACAGGCCATCTTCCAGGCGGACGAAAGCGCCGTAGGGCTGCAGACTTTCTACCGTTCCTTTTACTACGCTGCCGATTTTGACATTGGCGATCTTTTCTTCCATGGCTTTCTTTTCTTTTTCTTTTAAGATTTCGCGGGCAGATAAAACAAGCCGGTTTTCTGCCTGATTGACTTCGATCACGCGTACCTCAATATCTTTTAAAAGATAGGTTTCCAGATCTTCGATATAGGATAAGGATAAGCGGGATGCAGGAATGAAGCCTCTAAGCCCTTCTACCATGGCAATCGCTCCGCCATTTACGATTCCTTCAACTTTTACCGGGAGAACGGTTTCATTTTCCAGGTAGCTCTGGACAACATTCCAGGGATTGGCATCATCAAAATGTTCCTCATAGTCTGCCATGGTTTCCACTGGTTTGTTTTCTTCTTGTTGTAATAATTCTTCACTCATTTTGTTAGTCCTTTCTCATAACCGTATTCTATGTGCTTTCACATACTATTAGTAGTATAGCATGAAATACCAGGATTGTTCAAAGAAAAAAGCAAAGATACGGGATTTTTTAGTTGACTGGACCGGGAAAAAATGGCAAGCTTACATTATAAGATGCCGCATAAGCAAGAAGGCGGCTTTGGCAGGGAGTGAAGATATGGAAAAAAAGGCAAGAAAAGTATATGTGATCGGACATAAAAACCCGGATACGGATTCTATTTGTTCAGCGATCGCTTATGCAAATCTGAAACGTGAAATGACAGGGAGAGAATATACTGCAAAGAGAGCAGGCCAGATCAACGAAGAGACACAGTATGTACTTCATAAATTTCATGTGGATGCGCCGAGGCTTCTGACGAATGTCAAGCTGCAGGTTAAGGATATGGATATTCATAAAATAAAAGGGGTGGAACCGGGAGTTTCCATTAAAGAGACATGGGAACTTATGAAGAAACAGTCTGTAAAGACGATTCCGGTTATAAAAGAAGGGGAACTTGTGGGGCTGATCTCCACAGGAGACATTGCCAAATCTTATATGGATGTATATGACAGTACGATCCTGGCAAAAGCCCGGACGCAGTACAAAAATATTATTCAGACCCTGGATGGGGAATTGATCACAGGAAATGAACACGGATATTTTGTAAAAGGGAAGGTGGCAGTAGGCGCTTCCAGCACAGATATGATGGAGGAATTTATTCAGAAGGATGACCTGGTGATCTTGGGAAACCGTTATGAATCTCAGGCGTGTGCCGTTGAAATTGATGCCAGCTGTCTTGTTGTATGCCAGGATGCAGAAATTTCCGAGGAACTGATCCGTAAAGCGGAAGAGCAGAGTATTGTCATTATACGTACGCCTCACGATACTTTTACGGCGGCAAGGCTCATTAATCAGAGTATACCGGTCAAATATTTTATGAGCAAGGGACCGCTGACTGTTTTCCGTATGGATGACTATGTGGATGATATCAAAGAACAGATGACGAAAAAGAAGTTCCGCGATTTCCCTATTCTGGATCGCCATGGAAATTTCAAAGGATTTATTTCCAGGCGGCGTTTCATGGATGTAAGCAAGAAGCAGGTCATTCTGGTGGATCACAATGAGCGTTCCCAGGCGGTAGACGGAATTGAAGAGGCAGAGATTCAGGAGATCATAGACCATCACAGGCTTGGAAATATTGAAACAATGGGGCCGGTATTTTTCCGTAATCAGCCGGTGGGCTGTACCGCTACAATAGTAGGACAGATGTACGAAGAAAACGGAGTGGAATTAACTCCGGTCATGGCCGGTCTTCTGGCCTCGGCGATCATATCAGATACTTTGCTGTTCCGTTCGCCTACCTGTACGATGGTGGATCAGAATATGGCAGAAAAGCTGGCAAAAATTGCCGGTATTGATCTGGAGGAAATGGCGGCGGAAATGTTTCATGCAGGAAGCAGCCTGAAAGGCAAAAGTCCGCAGGAAATCTGTTTCCAGGATTTCAAACAGTTTAATGTCAATGACAAAGTGTTTGGGGTAGGACAGATCAATTCCATGAATAAAGAAGAACTGAAAGAGATCAGGGAGAAGCTTCTGAAATATCTGGAAGAGGCAAGAAAGGAGCAGAAGCTTCACATGGTTTATTTTATGCTTACAGATATTCTGGATGAATCTACAGAATTGCTTTGCTGCGGACCGGGGGCAAGGGATCCTATCATTGAGGCTTTCGAACGTCCGGAGGACGAGGATCCGATTATATTAAAGGGAGTCGTCTCCAGAAAGAAACAGCTGATTCCTGCTCTTGCAGGGGCATTGCAGCAATAGGAAAGGCAGGAGGAAGAAAAGGAGTATGGAGAAGGAAATATGGAAGGCAGGAAACATGGTTTATCCGCTTCCGGCGGTAATGGTCAGTACGGCCGATAAGAAAGGGAGAGCCAATATCCTGACTGTAGCCTGGACCGGCACTGTGTGTACCAATCCGGCCATGGTGTATATTTCTGTGCGTCCGGAAAGATACAGCTATTCTCTTTTGAAAGAAAGCGGGGAATTTGTCATTAATCTGACGACAAAGAAGCTTTTGTATGCGACGGACTGGTGCGGGGTGAAATCCGGACGGGATGTGGATAAATGGAAGGAGATGCACCTCACCCAGGGGAAAGCCCATAAGCTTTCTTATGCCCCGGTGATCAAGGAATCTCCGGTTAATATTGAGTGCCGGGTTACAGAAGTAAAGGAGCTGGGAAGCCATCATATGTTCCTGGCAAAGGTGGAAGCAGTGCAGGTGGATCCTGAGTATATGGATGAGAAAGGAAAGTTCCATTTGAATCGATCCGGCCTTATTGCCTATTCTCACGGTGAATACCTGGAGATTGGGAAGAAACAGGGAAGTTTTGGATATAGTGTAAGAAAGGAAAAGAAAAAAAGGCGTCCGGTCAGATGACCGGGCGTCTTTTTTGGAAGCGAGTGAAAATCTGAAGTATGCGGAAATTATGAAAGAGCCTTCAGTCTTGTTGCATAGATCCGTTTCAGCAGGATGGTACATAGAAGGAAAGAGACAACTTCTGCAATAGGAATAGCCCACCAGACCATTGAAAGCCCAAAGCAGACAGCCAGAATATATGCTACCGGAAGGATAACAACAAGCTGCCTTGCAGCAGAGACAACGAGACTGTAAACCCCATTTCCAAGAGCCTGGAACAGGGAGCTGACAATGATATTGTATCCTGCCAGCAGGAAACTGATAGAAATAATACGAAGTGCCGGAACTCCAATGGCAAGCATATGATCGGAAGCATCAAAAAGTGTTTTCAGGAAAAATCCGGTCATGGTCTGGAACAGGAGCAATCCAACAATCATAATGCAGACTGCGATAAGAATACTCAATTTCAAGGTATGAGTGATCCTTCTTTTGTTCCGGGCGCCGTAATTATATGCTATGATCGGTATCATTCCATTGTTCAGTCCGAAAACAGGCATGAAGATAAAGCTCTGCAGTTTGAAATATATTCCGAATACAGCGGCGGCGGTGGAAGAAAACATTAAAAGGATCTTGTTCATTCCAAATGTCATCACAGAACCAATGGCCTGCATGATAATGGAGGGGATTCCGACTTCATAAATGAGGGCGATCGTTTTTGCGTGAGGACGAAATCCTTTCATATTGAGACTGATCTCATGGTTTTTCTTCAAATTAAATATAAACGACAGAAAGACAGCCACAAGCTGACCAAAGACAGTGGCCACGGCAGCTCCAACCACTTCCATGCGGGGGAAGCCAAAATACCCGAAAATCAGGATTGGATCCATAACAATGTTGATGATGGCCCCTGTTCCCTGTGTGATCATATTATAGATTGTTTTTCCGGTGGACTGCAGCAGCCGTTCAAATGTAATCTGCATAAAGATACCCACAGAGAGTACGCAGATAATGGTCATGTACTGCGTTCCGTATTTGATAATAGTAGGATTGTCTGTCTGAAGCCGGAAGAAAATACCGGATCCGAAAATACCGATCAGGGCAAAGATAACGGAGCTGATCAGTCCGAGGAAAATACCATTCCTTGCAGCCAGATTGGCGCCGTTAAAATTTTTTTCCCCCAGACAGCGGGAGAGAAGCGCATTGATCCCGACTCCGGTACCGGATGACACGGCGATCATAAGAAGCTGTACCGGATAGACAAGGGAAACGGCTGTCAGGGCATCTTCGCTTAGTTGGGCAACAAACATGCTGTCCACGATATTGTAGAGTGCCTGAACAAGCATGGAAACCATCATTGGAAGCGACATAGTGATAAGCAGGCGGGGAATGGGAAGTACGCCCATCTTGTTTTCTGCCGGTGTAGATGACATGTTGTGTTCCTCCTTTTACATGAAAAAGTACGGGAAGATCCCGTCTTGTTTTGTCCATGCTAAAGTATAGCATTGCTGTATTTATAATGCAATGAAATCATATATATATTGAAAAAAGGATGCGGACGGCAAAGGAATTGAAGAAAAAGAGAAGAATTTTTATGTTCTATGCAGGAATATTGCTGATGGCGGTTCTGTTTCCGGGATGGGTAGAAAATCAGGAGCAAAAGCAGGGGGCAGAAGAAAGGAAAGAAGTAAGAGAAGCTCTGAAATATGTGGGTGATTCTATAGAGGCAGACGGAGAAGGGAAAAAGAAGATCGCTCTGACCTTTGATGACGGCCCCAATGCCAGGTGGACGCCGGTGCTTCTTGACGGTCTGAAAGAAAGAGGGATTAAGGCTACCTTCTTTCTGATCGGATGTTATGCAGAGGAAAATCCTGAGATTGTAAAGCGCATGTACGAGGAGGGACATTTGATCGGCAATCATACTTACCATCATGTCAGTCTGACAGCAGGAAGTGAAAAAGAGGCGGAAGAGGAGATTGCAATGACGGATCATATCATTTGCGAGATCACCGGAGAAGGCACCGGATATGTACGTCCGCCCTTTGGCCTTTGGAGGGAAGAACTGGAAGAGAAAATGCAGATTCTTCCGGTTATGTGGAACATTGATCCATTGGACTGGCAGAGCCGGGATACAGGAGAAATTGTGTTCAAGGTAGTGACGGAAGCGAAAGAAGATGCTATTATCTTATTGCATGATTGTTATGAATCATCTGTTCAGGCAGCCCTGGAGATTGTCGATATCCTTACAGAAGAAGGATATGTGTTTGTAACAGCAGATGAAATTTTGATGGATTAAAAAGAGGAAACTATGATACATGAATTTTCAAGAACAGAACTTCTGATCGGTTCGGAGAAATTCCGGCGGATCAAAAAAGCGTCGGTTATGGTATTTGGCGTCGGAGGCGTAGGTTCCCACTGCATTGAGGCACTGGCAAGAACCGGTGTGGGAAAGCTGATACTGGTGGATAACGATAAAGTGTCTGTCACTAATATCAACCGGCAGTCAATCGCTTTTCACAGCACAGTAGGAGAGTACAAGACGCAGGTTATGAAAAGAAAGATACTTGATATTTGTCCGGATACGGAAGTGGAAACCCATGAAGTCTTTGTTCTTCCGGATAATGTTGACAGCATTTTGGACTGCCGGCCGGATTATATTGTGGACGCCATCGACACCGTTACGGCAAAGCTGGCTCTGGCAAAAAAAGCCATGGAGTATAATATTCCTATTATAAGCAGTATGGGGACGGGAAACAAGCTGCACGGGGAGATGTTTGAGATTGAAGATATCAGCAGGACATCTGTGTGCCCTCTGTGCAAGGTGATGCGCCGGGAGCTGAAAAAGCAGGGGATCACCCATTTGAAAGTGCTGTATTCAAAAGAAAAGCCTGTCAAGACGGATCCTGACAAAATGGAAGAAGACCCGGGGACAAGACGGAGTCTTCCGGGAAGTATTTCTTTTGTCCCTCCGGTTGCGGGACTTCTTATTGCAGGAGAGGTGATCCGGGATATTGCCGGGCTCTGATGCAGGCTGAAGAGAAAGGCAGGAGTGTGCAAGATGGATTTATTTGAATATGCAAGAGAACAGAATATGGAAAAAGAAGCGCCGCTGGCATCCAGGCTTCGCCCGGTGACGCTGGAAGAAGTGGTGGGGCAGCAGCATATTATCGGCAGGGACAAGCTGCTGTACCGTGCCATCAAAGCAGATAAGTTGAGTTCAGTCATCTTTTACGGCCCTCCGGGGACAGGGAAGACAACGCTTGCTAAGGTGATCGCTCATACGACAAGCGCAGAATTTACTCAGATCAACGCCACAGTGGCAGGAAAAAAAGACATGGAAGCGGTGGTGGAGAAGGCAAAGCAGCTTCGGGGAATGTACCGGAAAAAGACGATCCTCTTTGTAGACGAGATCCATAGGTTTAACAAGGGGCAGCAGGACTATCTCCTTCCGTTTGTAGAGGACGGCACCATTATTCTTATAGGTGCAACAACGGAGAATCCCTATTTTGAGGTAAATGGAGCGCTTATTTCCAGATCCAGCATTTTTGAACTGAGGCCTTTGGAAAAAGAGGATATCAAAACCCTGATCAAACGGGCGGTCTATGACAAGGAAAAGGGAATGGGAAGCTACGGTGCCAAGATCGATGAGGATGCAATGGAGTTTTTGGCGGACGTATCCGGCGGAGATGCAAGAAATGCACTGAATGCTGTCGAGCTTGGCATACTTACGACAGAGAGGGGAGAAGATGGGAAAATCCATCTGACGCTGGAAGTGGCTTCCGAATGTATCCAGAAGAGAGTGGTCCGTTATGACAAAACAGGAGATAATCATTATGATACAATATCCGCTTTTATTAAAAGTATGCGGGGATCCGATCCGGATGCCGCAGTTTATTATCTGGCAAAAATGCTGCGGGCAGGAGAAGATATTAAGTTTATTGCACGAAGGATCATGATCTGTGCTTCGGAGGATGTGGGAAATGCAGATCCGATGGCTCTTACAGTAGCAGTCAGTGCAGCCCAGGCGGTGGAGCGGATTGGAATGCCGGAAGCTCAGATTATTTTATCCCAGGCTGTTCTCTATGTGGCTTCGGCCCCTAAGAGTAATTCGGCGTGCAACGCTATTTTTTCAGCGCTGGAAAATGTGGAAAAGTACAAGACAACCGTGCCATCCCATCTTCAGGATGCCCACTATAAAGGAGCACAGAATCTGGGAAGAGGAACCGGATACAAATATGCCCACGATTATCCTGATCACTATGTAAAGCAGCAGTACCTGCCGGATGAGATTAAAACAGCCAGATTTTATGAGCCGGGAGAACTCGGGTATGAAAAGGTGATAGGAGAGCGGTTAAAGAAACTGCGCAGTGAGTAAGAAATGCAGATATGATGTAGAAAGACCTCCGTGGCAAGAAGCTGTTCTTCTGCTGCAGGGAGGTCTTTTAATTATTTAATATCTCTTTTGTTGAAGCTCCATATGCCAATGAAGGCTGGAAGGACAAGAAAACAGATGCCCACAGCCAGTGCCCGCAGGAGATCTCCCTGATCAGGATTCTGTGTCAGTATGCTCATGTTCATATCCGGAAGATACTGAGCCAGAGAGACAGAGTGGCCAAGAAGCTTGCCTGCCGCCATTTCTGCCAGGGAAAGGATCAGGGATGTAAACTCCAGAAAACAGATGTTAACTGCCAGAGAACCTCCATTTTGCCGGATCAGGATGCTGAACATAACAAACAGGGAAGCATATGCAGCTCCGAGAAGAAGTTCCAGTGCCCCTCTTTGCAGCGTGTGTATCCAGAAATCAGAGGAAACGTCCCCGAATCCCCACAGGACAGAAGCAATCAAAGCCGCAGTCAGCACAAACAGCAAAGTATAAAGGATGGATGCAAGGATCCCTACGATCAGTTTTGACAGATAGATAGAGGATCTGCTGTAATTGCGTGATACAATATTTTTTATAGTTCCCTGATTGAACTCGCTGCCTACAAAAAGAGAGATCAAAACGGCCATGATCAGGGTAGTATTCCCGGCAAAAAAGGTCATAAGCTGCGCAGAAGTGCTTAGGTTATCATAATTTGTCGGGATTCCTTCTGCAGAGACAGAAAGACCGGATTCTTCCATGGCAGCCTGCTGCTGCTCAATCTGCGCTTCCATGTTTTCACCGGCCAATTTATAAGTGAAATCCAATAAAAATACAGTTGCTGCCGCCAAAAGGACAGAAATGATGAGACAGATCCAGAAATATCTGGATTTCTTTAATTTATAGATATCACATTTCACAAGACTTTTCATTTTTTATTCCCCCTATTCTGCTTAAAAAGTAATCTTCCAGATCTATATCCTGCTGACCATTTCCTATACTACGGCGCCAGATGTCTTCTTCGGTAAATTCCTCAATCAACTTGCCATGATGGATGATGCCGTATCTTGTGGCAAATTTTGAAAGTTCTCCGAGAATATGACTGGAAACAAGGACAGTGATATGGCGTTCCTGATTCAGTTTTAAAATCAATTCACGTATTTCTTTCATGCCCTCCGGATCCAGTCCATTTGTGGGTTCATCCAGGATGAGAAGTTTTGGATTGCCGATAAGGGCAATAGCAATGGCAAGACGTTGTTTCATACCAAGAGAAAAGTGTTTGCACTTTTTCCTTCCAGTACCGGTAAGACCAACAAGATCCAGAAGCTGCTGCAGATGTTCGGGATCATGAAGGCCTTGAAGTTTTGCAAAAGCAGTAAGATTTTCCATAGCAGTCATCCCCGGATAAAAAGCGGGGGATTCAATGACAGTTCCGATTTCTGCACGCTTTTCCCGGAGATTGCTGCTGTTAAAGAGGCGGATATTTCCGCTGCTTGGAGATGCAAGACCTACTGCCATGCGGATGAAAGTAGTTTTTCCGGCTCCGTTTTTGCCGATAAAGCCGTAAATATCCCCTTCGTAAATGGTCATAGATACCTGGTCTACGACTGTGCGATGTCCATACTGTTTTGTCAAACTTTGAGTTTGAAGAATGATGTCCTTCATTCGATATATTCCTCCTTTTGTATTTGTGTATTAAGTATTTAATACAATAATATAATAAGACAATTGCAAAGTCAATATTTTTTACTTGAGTTTTTTAAAAGAGAAAGGTAAACTATTCATAGAAGACGTTGAAACAGTTTCAGGAGGAATAGGAAATGAAAATTTACGATACTGTGAAAAAGGAAGAAATTGAGATCGGCGATTACAAAGATCTGATCAAGATCATGCAGGACGGCAGACAGGTAGATCTCTATCTGAAAGAGAAAAAATCGGACGAGGACGGCTATCTTACATGGGATGTAGAGCATTGGTCAAGCATTGAACCCAAGAGATTTATCCGCTGCTATTCTCTGGAAGGAAGAGTGCTGGGAGAGTCTACGGGACATAATATTTATGATCTGGAAAATGAATTTAAGCCGGAAGAAGCCCGGAAGATAGAATTAAGTTAAGAAAAATCCCGGAACGCAAACGAATGGGTGCGTTTCGGGATTTCTTCTATATATCATGTCTGTGTCTGCAGATGCTATTACGTTATATTCAGAACCTCTTTCATATCGTTTGGAAGCGGGGCAGTAAATTCCATAAATCTTCCTGTAATGGGATGTGAAAATGACAGCCGGTAGGAGTGAAGTGCCTGCCGGCTGATGTATTTCATATCCGGATTATAGAGATAATCTCCGATGAGAGGATAGCCGAGGTACTGCATGTGCACCCGGATCTGATGGGTGCGCCCGGTTTCCAGTTTCAGGGCGACTAATGTGTGAGGACCGTACACACCTACCGTACGGTAGTGAGTGACAGCGTTTTCCCCGTGCTCAAAGTCTACCATCCGCTCGATAATGGAAGTGCCTTTGCGGGCAAGAGGCGCGCATATGGTACCGGACTTAGGACTTACATGTCCGCTGGCAATAGCCAGATATTCCCGGCACAGGGCCTTTTCGCTTACCATAGAGGAAAGAATGCCGGCGCTGACAAGATGCTTTGCAACCACCGTCAGACCGGAAGTGTCTCTATCCAGACGGTTGCAGCAGCGGAAAATGAAAGGTTTCCCCTGTTCCTGATAGTACCAGGCCAGTGCATTTGCCATGGAATTGGTATAATTGTTCATGGACGGGTGGATGGGCATTCCAGCCGGCTTATTGATGACAATGATATCCTCGTCTTCGTATATGATATCCAGCGGCAGATGGACGGGAGGGATCTTTTCCGAGGATTTCTCTTCGCATATGTGCACGGAAAGCAAGTCCCCTTCCTTAAGCTGCTGGCGCATATAGTAGTGGACGCCGTTTACCAGAATGCTTTTGGGCATCCGTTTGATAACAGAAAGGTTCTGGCGGGAGTAGCCTTTCCTTTTCAAAAACTGCTCTACCCGAAGCCCGTCCGCTTCTTTTCCTATTTTATAATCAATGGTTCGATTCATATATTTCTCCTGTATTCAGAGTATGCCTGTGAATAGTAGCAGTATATCACGTAAAAAATAAAAAATCTATAAATCCTGTTGACAAATAAAATTGGGAGTGATACATTAATAACCGTAGAGATTAGCACTCGGATGAAATGAGTGCTAACAAAACAAAAGGAGGCAGTTAGGATGCAGAATGCAGAAGGACTGGGTGAAAGAAAACTGAAAATTCTTCATGCGATCATCCAGACCTATCTGGAGACAGGAGAGCCGGTAGGATCCAGAACAATATCCAAATATACGGATTTGAATTTAAGTTCTGCGACGATCCGAAATGAGATGGCTGATCTGGAAGAACTTGGATATATCCTGCAGCCTCATACATCGGCAGGAAGGATTCCTTCGGACAAAGGATACCGCTTATATGTGGATATGCTGATGGAAGAAAAGGAGCAGGAGCTGAATGAAATGCAGGAGCAGATGCTGCAGAAAGCTGATAAAATGGATCAGCTTCTGAAACAGGCAGCACAGGTGCTTGCGGCAAATACCAATTATGCGACCATGGTTTCCACTCCGAGAAACAGTGCCAACAGGCTGAAGTTTATTCAGCTTTCCCAGGTAGATGAAGAGCAGGTTATTGCAGTCATTGTGCTGGGGGGAAATGTAATCAAGAATAAGATTATTAATGTAAGAGAACCCCTTGGCAATGAAAATCTTCTGAAACTGAATATGCTTTTGAATACATCACTGAACGGCATGTCTATTGAAGAAATCAATCTGGGACTGATCGCGAGGCTGAAAGAGCAGGCTGGAATCCACAGTGAAGTGATCAGCGATGTGCTTGATGCAGTTGCCGATGCAATACAGATTGATGAGGATATGCAGATTTATACAAGCGGCGCTACGAATATTTTCAAATATCCGGAGCTTAGCGATAAGCAGAGCGCCCAGGAAATCATCAGTGCCTTTGAGGAAAAACAGCAGCTGACCGAGCTGGTTACCCAGACCCTTTCACAGGAAGACAATACCGGGATTCAGGTATATATTGGAGATGAGACTCCGGTACAGACCATGAAAGACTGCAGCGTTGTAACTGCAACATATGAATTGGGAGATGGGATGCGGGGTACGATAGGTATTATCGGACCGAAGCGAATGGATTATGAACATGTGTTAAAATCGCTGAAGCGCCTTCAAGGTGAATTGGATGCGATGTTTCATAAGAAAGAATAAGAAAGGTGGATGAACCCTTGGAAGAGAATAAAAAAGAGACAGGACAGGAAAAGAGCCAGGAAGAAATGGTAAAAGAAGCTGTGGAGGAAGCAAAAAAAGCAGCAGCTGACCAGGAAAATGCTGAAACAGACAAAGAGGAAACAGCAGAGGGTCAGGAAGAAGCCAAAGAAGAAGACGTTAAAGAAGGGGAAGACACAGAAGAAACCCAGCAGGAGAAGCAGGGCGATAAAAAGTTCTTTGGCAGAAAGAATAAAAAAGACAAAAAAGATGAAAAGATCGAGGAGCTTACAGATAAGCTCACAAGGCAGATGGCCGAGTTTGATAACTTCCGCAAACGTACAGAAAAGGAAAAATCCCAGATGTATGAGGTTGGAGCGAAAGATATCATAGAAAAAATCCTTCCGGTTGTTGACAACTTTGAGCGAGGACTTGCAGCGGTAGCTGAGGAGGATAAGGAGCATCCGTTCATGCAGGGCATGGATAAGGTGTATAAACAGTTGATGACTACACTGGATGAGATTGGGGTGAAACCGATCGAGGCAGTGGGTCAGGAATTTAACCCTGATTTTCACAATGCAGTGATGCATGTGGAGGATGAAAATTTCGGTGAGAACATGGTAGCCGAGGAATTTCAGAAAGGTTATACCTACCGTGACAGCGTGGTAAGACACAGCATGGTAAAGGTAGCAAACTAACAGGCAAACAATCAAATTTTTATAAAACAGGAGGAATAGATCATGGGAAAAATCATTGGTATTGACTTAGGTACGACAAACAGCTGTGTAGCCGTAATGGAAGGCGGACAGCCAGTAGTTATTGCGAATACAGAAGGCGCAAGGACAACACCGTCTGTAGTGGCATTTACAAAAACAGGAGAAAGGCTTGTAGGTGAGCCTGCAAAACGTCAGGCAGTTACAAATGCTGAGAAGACAATCTCTTCTATCAAAAGAGAGATGGGATCTGATTACAAGGTAGAGATTGACGGAAAGAAATACTCTCCGCAGGAAATCTCCGCAATGATCCTTCAGAAACTGAAAGCAGACGCAGAAGGATATCTTGGCGAGAAAGTGACAGAGGCAGTTATTACAGTTCCTGCTTATTTCAACGACGCACAGCGTCAGGCAACAAAGGATGCAGGAAAAATTGCAGGTCTGGATGTAAAACGTATTATCAACGAGCCTACAGCGGCAGCTCTTGCATATGGTCTTGACAATGAAAAAGAACAGAAGATCATGGTATACGATTTGGGAGGCGGTACATTCGACGTTTCCATCATCGAAATCGGCGACGGTGTCATTGAAGTATTGTCTACAGCCGGAAACAACAGACTTGGCGGTGATGACTTCGACCAGAAGATTACAGATTATATGATCTCTGAATTTAAGAAAACAGAAGGCGTTGACTTATCTACAGATAAGATGGCGCTTCAGAGACTGAAAGAAGCTGCAGAGAAGGCAAAGAAAGAGCTGTCTTCCGCAACAACAACAAATATTAACCTTCCGTTCATTACTGCAACAGCAGAAGGACCGAAGCATTTCGATATGAACCTTACAAGAGCAAAATTTGATGAACTGACTCACGACCTGGTAGAAAAGACTGCAGAGCCGGTACAAAGAGCACTTTCTGACGCAGGCATCACATCTTCAGAACTTGGTCAGGTACTGCTGGTAGGTGGTTCTACACGTATTCCGGCTGTACAGGATAAAGTAAAACAGCTGACAGGCAAAGAGCCAAGCAAATCTCTGAATCCGGATGAATGTGTTGCACTTGGTGCTTCCGTACAGGGCGGTAAGCTGGCAGGAGATGCAGGCGCAGGAGATATTCTCCTTCTGGATGTTACTCCACTTTCCCTGTCTATTGAGACAATGGGAGGCGTTGCAACAAGACTGATCGAGAGAAACACGACCATTCCTACAAAGAAGAGCCAGATCTTCTCTACAGCTGCAGACAATCAGACAGCAGTAGACATCAACGTTGTACAGGGTGAGAGACAGTTCGCAAGGGACAACAAGTCACTTGGACAGTTCAGACTGGATGGAATCCCGCCGGCACCACGCGGAATCCCGCAGATCGAAGTTACATTCGATATCGATGCAAATGGTATTGTAAATGTATCTGCAAAAGACCTGGGAACAGGAAAAGAACAGCACATTACAATTACTGCCGGATCCAATATGTCTGATGAAGATATTGAGAAAGCTGTAAAAGAAGCTGCAGCATTTGAGGCACAGGATAAGAAACGAAAAGAAGGAATTGATACAAAGAACGATGCAGATGCATTCGTATTCCAGACAGAGAAAGCTCTGGAGGAAGTAGGAGATAAGATCGACGCTTCCGAGAAAGCAGCAGTAGAGGCAGACTGCAAAGCGCTGAAAGAACTGCTGGAAAAAGTAAACATGGAAGATATTTCAGATGCCCAGATCGCCGAGATCAAAGCAGGAAAAGAAAAGCTGATGGAAAGTGCACAGAAAGTATTTGCCAAGATGTATGAGCAGGCTGGCGCTAATGCCGGAGCAAATGCAGGCGCACAGGGAGCAGGCCCGAATCCGGGAGCAGGAGCAGGTCCGTCTCCGGAAGGATTTAGCGGCGACGATGTAGTAGATGGGGACTACAAAGAGGTCTAAGGACAGGTAAGTAGCCAGGATAAAGGCCTAATAAAAAAGAGTTCTGCGGAACCCAAATGAAGGCTTCGGGCTTAAAAGCCCGGGGCAGGATTTGGGCCCCGCAGAACTTTGTATGCAGGCAAAAGCTTGCTGCCTTCACATGAAAAAAACGAAAGGTGATAGATAATGGCAGAATCAAAAAGAGATTACTATGAAGTGCTGGGAGTCAGCAAAGATGCCGATGAGGCGACTTTGAAAAAAGCATACAGGCAGGTGGCAAAGAAGTACCATCCGGATATGAATCCTGGGGATAAAGAGGCAGAGAAGAAATTCAAAGAAGCTTCCGAGGCCTATGCTGTTTTGAGTGATCCGGAGAAGCGTCGTCAGTATGACCAGTTCGGGCATGCGGCATTTGAAGGAGGGGCCGGAGGAGCCGGAGGATTCGGTGGCTTTGACTTCAGCGGTGCAGATTTCAGCGACATTTTTGGTGATATTTTCGGCGATCTGTTTGGCGGCGGAAGACGTTCCGGACGTGCAAATCAAGGCCCGATGAAGGGAATGAATATCCGCAAGAGTGTCCGTATTACTTTTGAAGAGGCTGTATTTGGCTGCGAGAAGGAGCTGGATGTAGTTCTGAAGGATCCGTGCCCGAAATGTAACGGAACAGGAGCTAAGCCGGGAACTTCTCCTGAAACATGTCCGAAATGCGGCGGCAAAGGACAGGTGGTATACACACAGCAGTCTTTCTTTGGTACCGTTCAGAATGTCCAGACCTGTCCGGAGTGTCATGGAACCGGAAAGATTATCCGCGAAAAGTGTCCGGACTGCAGCGGTTCCGGTTATATTTCCAACAAAAAGAAAATTTCCGTATCCATTCCGGCAGGAATTGATAATGGCCAGAGTGTAAGGATACGTGAAAAGGGAGAACCGGGAGTCAATGGAGGACCAAGAGGAGATCTTCTGGTGGAAGTTACTGTTTCCCGTCATCCGATCTTCCAGAGACAGGATATGCATATTTTTTCTACTGCGCCCATTTCTTTTGCGCAGGCTGCCCTCGGCGGTGATGTGCGCATCAAGACAGTAGACGGAGATGTGATCTATACGGTAAAACCGGGAACAAAAACAGATACAAAAGTACGTCTTCGCGGAAAAGGAGTTCCATCCATCCGCAATTCCCAGGTACGGGGCGATCATTATGTGACCCTTGTTATCCAGACACCGGAACGGCTGAGCAGTGAGGCGAAAGAAGCGCTGAAGAAATTTGACGCTTTGACAGGGAATACTCTGAATCAGTCACAGGAAGAGCTGGAATCGGCCAAAAAAGGGAAGAAAAAAGGATTTATGGATAAGATGAAAGAGGCCTTTGATGATTGATCATCAGGGGCTTCTTTCGTAAATATCGTAAAAAGACAATTGTCGAAAAGAGAGGATTCAAGTATAATAGACAAAAGAAGGAGAGAAAGGAGGGATCATATGGCAGGAATACGAGATGTTGCCAGGGAAGCGCATGTAGGTATTGGCACGGTATCGCGTTACTTAAACGGAAGCGGCTATGTGTCTGAAGAGAGCAGAAACCGGATAGAGACCGCTATCAAAACACTTGATTATCAGCCCAATGAATTGGCGAGAAACCTCTACAGGAACCGATCGGGGATCATAGGAGTGATCGTACCGGACTTGGAACATCCTTTTTTCTCAAAGCTGAGTAAATACATTGAGATCAATCTTTATGAGCGGAATTATAAGACTATGATCTGTAATACTGTAGGGATCAGCAATCGGGAAAAAGAATATCTGAAGATGCTGGAGAGAAATGTGGT
>NZ_JAYAZJ010000085.1:0-3676 GCF_037273965.1 Claveliimonas sp.
CAGGAAAAACTGGATGCCCAGAGAGACCGGATCATTCGGGAAGCCAATGAAAAGGCCGGTCGTATCCTTCAGAGTGCAAAAGATTATGCGGATGAAACTATGCGTAATTTCCGTAAATTCGGAAAGGAAAATATTTCTGCATCCGAGATGGAAAAAGAGCGTGAAAAACTGCGCCAGAAGATGGCAAAGACCTCTTCTTCCGTTTCTCTGGAAAAGGCAAAACCAAAGAAGGCTTATAAGCCGTCCGACTTTAAACTTGGCACCGCCGTCAAGGTGCTCAGCATGAATCTGACCGGAACTGTTCATACTCTTCCGGATTCAAGAGGAAATGTAGAAGTACAGATGGGAATTCTCCGGTCCAAGGTTCCGATCACTGATCTGGATATCATTGACGAACCGGTTTCCTATGTTTCCAAACAGACACGCCGCACTTCATCCGGAAAGATGAAGATGGGCAAATCACTGAGCGTGAGCCCGGAGATCAATCTGATCGGCCGGACGACAGACGAAGCAGTTGCTCTGCTGGATAAATATCTGGACGATGCTTATCTGGCACATATCAGCCCGGTCCGTGTCGTACACGGAAAAGGAACGGGCGCGCTCCGCAATGCTGTCCACCAGTATTTAAAGAGACAGAAACATGTCAAGTCCTACCGTCTCGGCGCTTTTGGCGAAGGAGACGCAGGAGTTACTATCGTTGAATTCAAATAGGGAGGAAGTTATGACTACAAAACAGAAAATTTTAATTGTAGACGATGATGAAAATATTGCCGAATTGATCAGTCTTTATCTGACCAAGGAATGTTTTGATACCCGTATGGTCTATGACGGAGAGGAGGCGCTGAAGGCTTTTGATTCCTATCAGCCGAACCTGATCCTTCTCGACCTGATGCTTCCCGGCATTGACGGTTATCAGGTCTGCCGGGAAATCCGTTCCAGATCCAACGTACCGATCATCATGCTTTCAGCCAAAGGGGAGGTCTTTGATAAAGTACTCGGTCTGGAACTCGGTGCCGATGATTATATCATCAAGCCGTTTGATTCCAAGGAGCTTGTGGCCCGTGTTAAGGCTGTGCTCCGCCGTTACCAGCCGGCAAAGCCGGAAAGTCCGGACCCGTCAAAGGGAAAATGTGTCGAATATCCGGGAATTTCCATCAATCTTACCAACTACTCCGTAGTTGTCGATGGACAGCGCGTGGATATGCCGCCAAAGGAGCTTGAACTTTTATATTTTCTTGCCGCTTCCCCGAATCAGGTCTTTACAAGAGAGCAGCTTCTTGATCAGATCTGGGGATATGAATACATCGGGGATACCCGTACCGTGGACGTCCATATCAAGCGTCTCCGTGAGAAAATCAAAGATCACAGCGGGTGGGGCCTCAGCACTGTCTGGGGAATCGGATACAAATTTGAGGTAAAATAAACAATGCACAGCAATCTCTACCTGAAATTTATCATATTGTATATTATTTTCGGTTTTTTAAGCCTTTTCACAGCTGCCACACTTGGAGCACAGCTTATTCTCGATACCATCCGTGACGAGGATGCATCCAGGCTGTACCGGGAAGCAACCATTCTGGCAACCGACTACCTTACTGATTATTATTCGAAAGAGACTACCGCTTCTTCGACGAGGGCAATGCTGAACGGAGTAAATGTCTATCTGGAAGCGGATCTCTGGCTTACGGATACAGAGGGAAATGTATTATTGTCCGTTTCCTCCTCCGGCTCCGCCATAGTTCCGGAGCAGATCCGTGACTTTGATCCGGCGGAATCCGGAGGTGAACAGTATCTGACCGGCGATTATCATGGATATTATTCAGAAGAAGTTCTTACCATGATTGTCCCGGTAACAGAAGGATTTTCCACAAAAGGATATCTTATCGTACATAAGCCGGTCTCCTATTTCGAGGATCAGCAGCACAGCATCATGCATTCCGTTTATATCACTCTGGCTGTCATTTATCTGCTTTCGTTTACAATCTTCCTCGGTATTCATCTGATTATTTATCTGCCTCTGCGCAAGATTACGGAAGCTGCCAAACAGTACGCCTCAGGGAATCTGGACTATGAGATCCCGGTAAATTCACAGGACGAAATCGGATATCTTTCCGCTTCGCTGAACTATATGTCCGCTCATCTCAAAGATATGGAGGATTATCAGAAAAAATTTGTTGCCAATGTGTCGCATGATTTTCGATCCCCTCTGACTTCCATCAAGGGATATGTGGAGGCAATTGCCGATGGTACAATCCCGGTGGAGCTTCAGAGTAAATATCTGGGTATTATTCTCTTTGAAACGGAACGTCTGACAGACCTGACACGGGATCTTCTGACGCTTAATGAATTTGATACAAAGGAGCTTCTTCTGAACAAGGAATCCTTTGATCTCCATGAAATGATCAAGCAGGTAGCCGCCTCCTTTGAAGGAGCCTGCACATCCAGGAAAATATCCATCGAACTCCTGCTTGCTTCCAGGGTCCTCTACGTCCATGCTGATCACAGCAAGATCCAGCAGGTACTTTACAATCTGCTGGATAACGCCATCAAATTCAGCAATCCACAGTCTACAGTCACAGTGGAGACAACGGAGCGGGGAGAGAAAGTTTTTGTTTCTGTTAAAGATTATGGAATCGGTATTCCGAAAGAAGATCTCAGTAAGATCTGGGAACGTTTCTACAAAAGCGATCTTTCCCGCGGAAAAGACAAAAAAGGAACCGGCCTTGGTCTTTCCATAGTCCGCGAGATTATTCAGGCACATAATGAAAATATCAATGTTATCAGTACGGAAGGAGTCGGAACGGAATTTATCTTTTCCCTCCCGAAGTCAGATAGCGGCAAATAAGTTTTCGTCACAAATTTATACCAAAAAAACGGGCGGATCCCTTCTCTTTCAAAGGAATCTGCCCGTTTTATTGTTCGGTTTCCGCTTTATATTTTAAGAATTAGTACAGCATGTTTTTGATTGCTGTCTCTTCCATATTGTCCTGTGTTACCCATGCATAGCCGGTATCGACGTTTGCCTCATTTGCCATATCAAGCGCCGATCTTGCTGCAGCTACTACTGTAGCATAGCCCATACCGTATGGATTCTGTACGATCAATCCATCGACCTTGCCGTCCTCGAGCGCCTCTGTCAGTGTCTCTCCTCCATCGAATCCAATCAGCCGGATGTCATCACTCTCTGATGCTTCACATGCGTCAATCAGCATCTTGGTCGTCTCTTCATTGGCTCCAATGCATCCTTTTGCATTAGGGTGCTCCGCCAGAATCTGCTGAATCACCTCTTCGTCTGTCACATCCTCGGCTGCTTTTCCAAGTTTCTCAGCGGTTCCCTCTTTCATGCTGTCCAGCTCGTCCATGTAATAGATACCGGACACCGTAATGTTCGGGTACTGTGACTGGAACTGGCTGATCATTCCTGCCTCTCTTTGCTTGGCAGAACCGGAAATATTATTCTGAATGAAAAGAAGTACTTCTCCCTGCTCATTTAACAGCCCCGCCATCTTATCTGCCGCTGTAGCACCTGCCTCCTGATTGTTCGTGGAAACAAGCATAAGCCCCGGATAATCACTTGGAGAATCCATCCCGACAACCGGAATATTATTTTCCGTAGCCAGGTCAAACTGTACCTCACATGCAGTCTTATCTATCACTGCAATGCCGACAGCAACCG
>NZ_JAYAZJ010000086.1:0-28621 GCF_037273965.1 Claveliimonas sp.
CTGGAGGGAGCGTCCTACATCGTGATCCATCAGCTGAAACTCCCGGCCTACATATTCCGTAAATTTACGGATATTCAAATTGCTGTCCACAAAAAGGATTCCTATCATAGTGGAAGAAAGGAAATTGGACAGGTCATTCGTAAGCATTGTCAGCTCATCCAGTTTCTGCTGGTATTCCGTGTTTACAGTATAGAGTTCCTCATTGACGGACTGCAGTTCCTCATTAGAACTTTGCAGCTCTTCATTCGCTGTCAAAAGCTCCTCATTGGCCGCCTGCAATTCTTCATTGACAGTTTCCAGTTCTCCGATCGTAGATTTCAGGTCATTTTGGGATTCGTGAAGTTCCTGTTCCAGATCTGCAATCCGGCGGGCTGACGTCTTATCCACATCGTACTTTTCTGTCACGCCTTCCATTTCTATCTTTTCATCCTTCATAAAAAGGATTGCGATCAGTCCGGTATCTGCCTTATTCTTCCCGTAAATCGGGCTGACAGTCAGATTAATATTCTCCCTTCCATTTACACAGTCTACTGTGATTCCGGTATAAGTAACTGCAATTTTTTCTGATCTGCAGCGATTTAAAGCCGTAGAAGCCACAAGACTTAGGTCTTCATTGATCATGCTGAAAAAATTGAAAGTGGCTTTTCCCGGTGCAATGGACATATAATCCTGATAATTTCCAAAGAAATGGATCACATTATTTGCTTCATTCAAAATGACAGAAGCCGGAAGGAAGTTTTCCATAAAATGAATATACGTATTTTCAAAAGCATATTCTGCTCCCTCCCTGTCTACAGAGCTGGCAATCCGGGGAGAAATCGTATTCACATTAGGGATATTAAAAGACGGAGGCGTAAATTCATCCACCTTTCCTTCTCCTTTATGCAGATAGATTTTCTCCGCCCCGCACACAGGTTTGAACACACTGCTGTATTCGCCTGCCGTCTCGCTCTTTCCAAGGAAAAGATACCCTCCGCTTTTCAGCGCGGAATGAAAAATGGAAAACAGAGACTTCTGCAGTACCGGCTGGAAGTAGATCATTACATTTCTGCAGCTTATCAGATCCAGTTTCCCAAAGGGCGGGTCAGAAAGCATATTGTGCGGTGCAAAAATGATCATCCTTCGGATTTCCTTTGAGATCACATACTGGTCATTTTTCTTTGTAAAATATTTCGCAAGACGTTCCCCTGACACATCTTCCAATATACTCTCTGTGAAAACTCCTTTTCCAGCCTGTTCGATTGCCTTGGCATCCACATCTGTGGCGAAAATCTTCACATCCCTTTGAATATTCATCTCTTCCAGCACTTCCCGGAACAAAATAGCAATAGAATAGGCTTCCTCCCCGGTAGAACAACCGGCGCTCCACACCCGGATCGGCTCATTTATATCGGCTCTCTCTACAATATCATATATGACATGATATTTCAGCTTTTCAAAAAAGGCAGCGTCCCGGAAAAAATTTGTAACACCGATCAAAATCTCCTTCGCCAGTATATTGCCTTCCTCCAGGTTTTCGCCCAGCATTTTTACATAATCCGACAGGCTGACCCTGTGGGTAATGACCATTCTTCTTTCAATACGGCGCATAACAGTTGTCCGTTTATAATTAGTAAAATCAATGCCGCTGGCCTTTTTTAAAATCGCATAAATCTGAGAGAATGTCTCCTCATCCGAAAGAAATACCTCATGGTCTTCAAACCGGATCAGATCGGGATAATTGGAAAAATTCAGGATCTCATCCACAATCTCATCCGGTGAAAGAATAAAATCCGCAAGTCCCGTATTTATCACGCTGCGGGGCATTCCGTCAAACTTCGCCGTTCCCGGAGACTGTACGATCACCAATCCTCCATGTTCTTTCACTGTCTTTATACCGCTTGTCCCGTCTGAACCGGTGCCTGAAAGCACGACTGCAATCGCCTTTCCTCCCTTTTCTTCCGCCAGAGAAGCAAAGAACACATCGATCGGATGATTCAGTGTCCCATGTATATATTCTGTCAACATCAGCTTTCCGTTTTTCAGTGTCAGATTCTTCTTGGGAGGGATCAGATAAACTGTGTTCGGCTCAACTGCCATTTCATTTTCTGCCTGTCTGACGTCCATCTCCGTATATTTCCCCAGAATATCTGCCATCAGGCTTTTATAATCAGGAGAAAGATGCTGGATCACAACAAAGCTCAGACCGCTGTTGGCAGGCATCTGCTGAAAAAACTGCTGCAGGGCTTCCAGCCCTCCTGCCGATGCCCCCAGGCCAACTATGAATGAAGCTTTCGCATCTTTCTTCTGTATGGTATCCATACTTCTTTTCTTTGCCATCTTAGGTTTCCTCCATCTGTTACTGACTTAAATAAATCTCTTCAAATTTTTGAGGCGGCAACGGTTTGTTATAGTAATAGCCCTGTCCGTAAACACATCCCGCTTTTAACAATGCCTCTTCCTGCCGATGCGTTTCCACTCCTTCCGCCACACAGCGCATCCCTACATTCCGGCAGATTTTGATGATATTTTCCACCAACATACAGCTGATCTCATTGTCCGGCAGATCAGCTACCAGACTCCGGTCCAGCTTCACCGTATCAAATTTAATATTGCTGAAAACGGTCATATTGGCATAATGCGATCCAAAATCATCCAATTCGAACCGGATACCGTATTCTCCGAAATTATTTACGATGCCGGACAGGGGCGCCGTTTCCACATCGCCTGCCGTTTCTGTAATTTCCAGCTCGATCTGATCTGCTGCAATTTCCGGATAATGACTCTGTATCGCAAGTACGGAAGCAAGTATCGTGGGGTTAAACAGCGTAACGCGGGACATATTCACCGAGACACGGACAGGCTCCAGCCCCTTCTTCTTCCATTCGCTCATCTGGTGAAGGACACTTTCCAGCATAAACAGATCCAGATCCCGGATCTTTCCGCTATTTTCCAGCTCCTCAATAAACTGCCCCGGAGCAATAATGTTTCCTTCTGCATCCACTCCGCGCACCAGTGCCTCGGCGCCGGCCAGTTTTCCGTTTCTCATATCGATTTTCGGCTGGAAATAGGGGATATATCTTCTTTGCATCTCACCGGTCCGCTCTTCCTGCTCCCCAAAGAAATCTCTTCCGTCTCCCCCTGCATTCTCAACCGTTTCGCATCTCATGATGGACCGTGCCTCGCGCACCAGATTTTTTGCTGTAAAAGCCCCGTCTGACCAGGTATATCCGATACGGATCTCGCCCGGATAGCGCCGCTGGACACGGGATCTAAGCCTGCTGCATCTTCCCACAAAAACTTCCAGGATCGTATTGGGATACAGGATAACAAACTCTGCATCCCAGGTACGAAAGATAAAACACTGCCCGAATACGCCTATCAAAGCCTCCACGATATAGGCCAGCATCTCCCTTCCGTAATGGAATCCCAGACTGTTGTTTATATCAGATATATTCGGGATATCGATTGCCAGAGCCCCCATGGAGCTGTAATTTGCAGAATCAATACTGTTGATCATCTCTTTGCAGGCCCGAAGATTAGGAAGACCTGAAACCATATCCTGTACTGCCCCGCTTCTGATCTGTGGACGGAACCGGAACCGGCTTTCCTCTTTTTTCAGATACGGCACCACTTCTTTCAGTAAGGAGGACTGGCGCGAATGTCTCTTGGGATTCTCCACACAAAGGAAGCCTGTTATTTTTTGTCTTTCTTCTGTAGGGAATACGATAAAATTCCAGGAGTCCTCTTCGTCCCTTTCTTTACTCAGCGAGAGCTTATGCTTTGAGAATACCGGCCGGTTTTCCTCAAGACATTTCCTGAGCAGGGGGATCTTCTCTACCTGAACCCCTGACATCACATGACGGATACTGGGCTTCCCGGGCTTCTTCCACTCATACTGGATCGTTACCGTCTGCCTGTCTTCCGCCAGTGCAAGGATATAAACTCTGGCTGCCCGGTAGTAATCGCCAATACAGCTCATGGAGCTTTTGACAGACTGCTCCAGCGAATCCGCCCGCAGCATGGAAGTATAACAGCGCAGAGCCGCCTTCTGCTCTTTGACGGACAATTCCTCTTCTGCCTCTTCTGTCTGAAATTCTTCCTCTTCTTTTCCATTTCCTCCCACCCAGGACCAGTTTTCTGCTCCTGTAGGCAAAGCCACTGTATCTGTCGCTGAGTTTTTCCACATTTCGCACAGATACTGGGCATGAAGGACCATTACGTCGTAATCCGCCTGTTCTGTTGTTTCCGTGACGACTCCCGCCACCAAACGCATGGCGTCTATTCCGCTTATGCTGCTCATAGCTGCCCGGATATAAGCAAAAGCGTCCTCCAGCCGCGTTTTAATCTCATACCTGGACCCGACGTCCGGATAAAATACAAGGATAGAGTCTTGATTATACTGCCCAATGATACAGTCGGTTCCGATCGCCAGTGACAGAACAACAAAAATGAAATGCCTCTCCCGTTCTTCCTGTTTTTTCACTTCCTCCTGGTTTCCGCCGGAACTGCCGTTAATCTGGATCAAAGCCATGGCGCAGACTGCCTTTTTTCTCTCCTTTATCAGCATTTCTGCCAAAAGGCGGGCTGTCTTCATATTATAAAATCCATTTTCTATGTCATGCTCTATATCCTGTTCCAGCTGCTGTTCCCACTCATATCTCTGCTGAATGTCGCTGAAACAGGCAAACATGTAAATTTCATCTGTTCTCTTGTCGCGGACGAGATTTACCATGTCCGTCATCCAGCGGATCTGTCCCCCGTTTGCCACTCTGTGATATTCCCTGGAAGACCATAGCTGACTGTTCTCATATGCTTTCAACAGGTTTTTCCGGCTGAACCTTTCCTGGAACTCCCGCCCCTCCCCTTTTATAAAAGGAAGAAGATCATCCCCCTCTATCATTTCCGAATAAGATCTCCCCTTGTGAGCTGAAGTCTGATCAATTCCTTTCAGCCATACCTCTTCCACCTGGTCCGTTGTAAGATTTACCCGGATCCTGGCCACAAGATGGTGACGCAGCACTTCCGGAAGCGGACGCCTCTCGAATTCTGTATTATAGCCGAAAATATCCGGGAATTTTTCCTGCACGCCTACAGCCTTTACCGGGAATCCATCTGTATCATAAATCATCCTGTAGGATAAAGTAAACCATCCGTAACATCCCATCTTTGGATCTTTCAGGATAAAATTCCCCGATCCGGCTTCATTTCCGCCTAAAATCCCCTTTGCAAATTCGCGGAACTGGCGGAAGGAATCCGGATGCACAACCCCATCTTCGATCATAGATTCCGGAAAATTGGAAATACATGTATCTTTCCGCACAGATTGCGTGCTGATATCATAAATACCGTATTCTTTTCGTTCAATATTTACTTCCCACAGAACCTGGGGCGTCTGTCCATAAGCCACCTTGAGACGTTCGCTGCATTCTTTAAGCTTTTCCCCTTTTTCCATAAGTTCTGTAATATCTGTAGAAAATTCCAGCATAACGGGATTCCCATTCTCTGTATGTCCTACTTTGACTGCCCGCACATGGATCCAGCGCCACCTCTTCCCGTCCGCCGAAATCCGGTGGATATTTTCTGCTGCCGCTTTCCCTTCTGCCGCATGTCTTAAAGACATACCGTAATCCGCCTCATAATCCAGCTGCAGGCCGATCTCCTTCAGAGTACAGGGAAAAAGCCAACTGTCCTTTTCTATTCCCAGTATACGATACAACCCCGGATTTGCATAAATTATCCTGATTTTTTCCCCGATTTCCAAAAGAGTGACTCCGCCCTCCACATGCTGTAAAAGCAGCTCTGATGGAATATTTTCCGATCCATGCTGAAGTCCCTCATATTTCACCAGCACAATATCCTCTTCCTTTCTTTCCATAATTTCCGTTTAATTGCACCCATTTATATCTATTATACTACAATTTTCGCCAACATCAAAATATTTTTTCATTTTTCTTTCACCCCCCCCCCCCTATATTTTTCTGACATTTTCCCTTCTGCTTTTTAACAACAAGCCAAAAAGTTTGTTTTCACCTACATTTTTCCAGAAATTGCCAAACATTCTACTACATTTCCAAACTATTCAGTCAATATTCTTGGATTTTCACGGAGAACGAGGTATAATTTTCAATCATAAATATCTAAGAGGAGGAACAGTTATGGACGATAAGGCATTGGAAGTATTACTTGCAAAGGAGGCGATCCGGGACCAGATCTATACATACTGCCGCGCTCTGGATCGTATCGACAATGAACTTGGCTACAGCGTATTTGCGGAAGACAGTAAAGTAAATTACGGCCCCACTTTTCCATCCGGAACCGGACGCCAGTTTATCGACAATATGCTGAAGCAGCACCGCCATATGATCTCAACCCACCATATGATGACAAATATTCTCATCAAAGTAAACGGAAATAAAGCTGCCAGCGAAACATATATGTATGCGGCATGTAAATTTCCAAAGAAAAACAAGGACGGTTCCAAAGGCAGCTTTACGGTAGAGGCAAGATGCAGGGACGTTGATCTCTGGGAATGCCGTGACGGCAAATGGCTGATCGTAGAACGGACGGTAGCCGGAGACAATACTATGAGTCTTGTGCCAAACCATGATTTTGAAAATTATAATACGGAACGGAACAACCGCAAGGATGTATCCTATAAGGTATTTGAGCAGATCGAAAACCTTTAATTTCCCCAACAATAACAGCCAGGCCTTTCAACAGACCTGGCTGTTATCTATGCAGATTGCTTTGTCACATATTGATCCGGTTCACCATAATAATCAAGGAGCATGGAAGAAAACCTTTCATAGACGCCATGCTTTGCAGGTGCCTGCACAATATTCATTCCCGGGCTGTGATTTCCCTCGATCAGTTCCAAAGTACCATCCTCCAGAATCGCCACATCCCAGCCGACCACACGAAGACAGGGAAGCTCTTTGGAGGCCTCCTTGCACAGCTCTACCACTTCCTTCCAGCGGGGGATCTGCATCCCTTTGAAAGGCACTCCGGTCATAGGATGGGTAACATAGCTGTTGGAATATTCATCCAGTCCATCGGTGATGATCTTCCCGCTTTCCGGATCGATCTCGCAGAAAATTCCTCCTCCATGGGCATTGTCTACGCAAAGGCCGTTATTTCCCACTCGCAGACCGCCGCCGAAGACTTCAAAACGGTCCCCGTTCCGGAAAGTGATCACACGCAGCGTATTCAAAGACGACGGATGAAATGCCGCCAGCTCCTTGCAGGATTGTACAAATTCTTCCGCAAGATATCTTCCCTCGCATAATTTCTGATAAAATTCTTTCGGATCCTCTTTTGAAGCGAACTCTTCCTCCGTCAGTTTGAAAAAACCGATTCCCCAGCTGGAATACTGCGGCTTAAGGGCAATAGTACGATATTTATGGAGAAAATCACAAAATTCTTCATAACTTGCCTTTGGCACATAAAGCCATCCCCGGTGAATAAAGCGTGTAAAATTTTTCAGAAACGTGGCTTTGCTTTTCAGATACGGTTCTGAATCATTATTATAAGGCCGCATCAGACGAGTGGCCTCCACATCCGTAAGGTACTTTTTCTGCTCGCCTGTACTTAAATTATAAAATCCGAATATCATATACTCGCTCTGGGATACTCTCTTTTCCGGATTATTTCTTCTGACTTTCAGATAGTCGTGAAACAACTTGTTTTCACGAAACCCTTCCGGAAGATTTTTCACTCCCTTCATGTAAGCCATAAATTTTTCCCGCAGGACCGGATAGGCCCTTACGTTTTTTACAATATAGTTTTCTGTCAAAATACTCATTTTCACTCTACTCCTTCCAAGCATTCTTGTATCAGAGGATACTTTCCTATCCCATCCAGCTGAATGATATTTCCACCCGGCCAATGGCAGTTTCCTTCGATCATCTCCGGTCCTTCCGGAGTAACTGCAATGTCCCATCCTATATACCCGACCTTGGGCATATGTTCCATAGCCTGTGTGACACATGCAATGACAGCATCCCAGCAGGGCACTGTAAATCCGGGCATATAGACCAGGGATCCCGGATGCCGCTCATAGTCCCGGATTTCTTTGTTATTCCTCCCCGGCCCTGCGACAGTGCCTGTCTTAAGATCCAAAGGATAAGCGATACCGCCTGAATGAAAGTTGTCTGCGGCCGCCTCTTCTGCCCCGCATTTCAGACAGGCTCCGATCAGCCGGATCTTTCCTTTACTGTCTCTGGCGGCGTTAATACGAATGGAATTTACACAGGAACTGATCTTCTCCAGTTCTTCATGCTGTCGGATTTTTTCTTCTATCAAAAGTCCGCCGTCCCGACATCTCTCATAGAGTTCTTTTTTATCCTCTATTTCCTTTGTCTGTACTTTCTCAATCCCATGCCCCATAAGCCCCCGGTCCGGTTTCAGCACAACAGTTTCGTGAGCCTCAAGAAAGTTCAGAAATTCTGTCAGAGAAACCTCCGGCACATACAGACTTTCCCGCCGTACAAAATCAGAAAAATGCCGGTAAAACAAATGTTTGCTGGCCAGTATCTGATTGTTCTTTTTTGTCATAAACCGATTCAATCTGCGATCTGCCATAGAGGACCGCCCGGAAGTCAGGTAAGTCCCCCTCTCCCTTTCATCCAGTTCATAGAAACGGAGCACAAAATAATTCTCCGGCGAAGCCTGATGGCGGTATCCGCATCTTAAGGCATCCATAAGGTAGACCGCCGTAAAACCGCCTCTTTGCCGGCGCAGGCTTTTTGCCATCTGATAAGTTTTTTTCCCGGTATTCCATCGCGACATAGCTGCTCCTCCTACACCATACTTCCAAAGAGCAGATCTGTCTCCGGAAGGCGTTTATTATCCAAGGCAGCGGACGGCGTAAATGTCATCTCGCCAAAGCGTACGCCCCGCTCTGTCAAATACAGATCCACCCGCACAAAAGGGAACCCCCAGCTTAATCGGTCCGCTATCTCAAAAGCCTCCTCAACCCTCTGGGGTTTGGGAAGAGAAAAATCATCCGGCGCTTCTTTCCCGTCGTGGTTGATGCGCATAAGCTGAAATTTCCTGTCAAAAAAGTAGAATCTGGGCCATCCTTCCTCTCTTCCGGCACACACCATAACACAGTGGGCATGTCCATGAAAACAGTAAAATTTGTAATCCTCCGGAGGCAGCCCTTCCGGGCTTCCGATATATTCTTCTACAATGATCTTCTTGTCAACACCTCTGTACTGGAGTTCTGAATAATATGCCCAAAAAGGCTCTCTCCCCCACTTTTCCATCTGCCTTTTGGCTGCTTTTTTATCCAATTGATCCTTGGAACGGCAGATAATATTATAACTGCATCCAAAGTTCCATTTCATTGCAAAACTGTGGGGAAGCGCATCCCAGTCAATATCCTCTGCCCTGTCATAAACCGCCTCAATAGCATTCAGGCAGCTTTCAAGTCCTCTCTCCCGGACATATTCCCGCACCCGGTATTTATCCGCGCATTTTCTGACAAGTTCACTGTCTCTGTATTCTTCCAGCTTTAATTTCAGCAGTTTTTCATTGAGCGTGACAGGGTTTTTAAGATCCGGCAAACGTCCGAATTTCTTAAAAAATAGCAGTTCTGTATTGATACGCGGGGAGAAAAAAGAAAGTAACGCAAAAAAATTTCTCTCCGCTTTGCTGATCTTTTTTTTCTTCATACCCTTTCCTCCCCGCCTGTCTCAAGGATCAGCTCTTCTGCTGCCGTCAGCGAATCCAGAAGGCAGTCCATCACAAATTTCGATCTTCTGATAATAGACTTCAGTTCCTGCCTGGACGCCTCATGCTGATAATGCAATGCGCAAATGGACGGATCATATCGCACAACGCTTCCTTCCCGCCTGCACATCCATTCCAAAATTTCCATTTCATAATACATATATGTTTTGGGATAGAAAGGTTCCGGATGCGATTTCAGGTAACGCTCGGAAAAAATCACACAGGAACCATGCAAAACTACGTTTTTTGCCGGAACCGATACATCAATACACTGTTTCGCTCTTCGGCGCCGCTGTACATGTTTCCAGAGCAGAGGACTGTTTTTCTCTCCACTGCTTAAAAGAAGCAGGATAGGATGCGTGCTCCGTTTTACATTTGCCCGCTTTTTCCTCACCGAATCCAGTGTACATCCTTTCAGACTCTTGGGATTTTGATGAATACCGGAAAATACCGACACAATATCCGGTCCCAGGATATCAAAGGGATCCTCTTTATAAATTTCCTCTGTCCTGACAATAAAATCTTTCTGCCGGATTTCTACATCGTTATTGAGCACAACGGTAAACTGTGCCGGAAGATGGGTGCACACCCAGCGTATCCCAAGGTTATTTCCTCTTGCAAACCCGGCATTCTCTTCATTCAGAAGAACGGTAACGTTATCCTGTCCGGCATATTCCTCCTTAAGGATACGCCCTGTCCCGTTGGGAGACGCATTATCCACGATCACAATATGTTTGCTGCCATCCAGCGCCTGGATCCGTTCCACACATGTCCTTGTCATCTCCACCGCGCGGTAATGCAGTATTACAAATGCTGTCATCCTTCCCTCTTCCTCCCTCTTTCCTTCATTGCTGACCTTATCCGATCTGCCGTCCAATAGCCCAGATCATAGAAGCTATGGCTTAGGGCAAAACTTTTTCTGAAATGCTCCGCTGCCAAAGCAGGATCTGCAGCATGCACCCTCTTCCCCAGCCGCCGGTTCATCACTGCATCGCTGGCCGGATACTGGCGGTACAAAAGCGCATGCTTATCGTACAGCCTTCGCAGATGGGGATAGGAAGTCACTCTGGCAGATATACTGTCTTCTCCCACCTTAGATTCCACCAGGGCTTCCGGCAGATAGCAAAGTACAAACTGCTTTGCCGCGCGAATGCCAAAGTCCCAGTCCTGGTAGCGTTTTATTGTCTCATCAAACTGCAGCCTTTCCCACACATGCCTGTACATCAGCATAGTCTGTGTTCCCGCTCTGTTTTCTGCAAGAAAGGCCTCCAATTCATGGCCGGCCCTGAAAGGATGTACCGGAAAATAGAACCGGCTACCTTTCTCTGATATCCGGTTCATCCCGCAGAAACACAGATCGGCTTTGTTGGAAAGAAGCCATGCATACTGTTTCTCCAGCTTCTTAGGATGCCACAGATCGTCACTGTCCTGAAAGGCCAGCAATTCCCCTTTTGCCAGGGCAGCTCCGCAGTTTCTGGCGTAACAGGCTCCTCTGTTGGTTTCATAACGTATGTATCGGAGACGGGGATCTGTTTTTCTCTGAAAAAGTTCTTCTGTTCCGTCCGTAGAAGCATCATCCACTACCAGCACTTCAATATGTTCGTAAGTCTGCTCAAGGATGCTGCTGATGCATTCCAGAAGCTTTTTCTTCCTATTATAAGTCGGAATGATCACTGTGATCAGTTTTTTCTCCATAAGGCAACTCCTTACTTTACCGGAAAAGGAAATACTTCCCGTAAAGCTTTCTTTTTTGCTTCCACCGCTTCCGGACGGATCCTGTACTGTTCTTGGATCCAGGCAAGCTCCGGAAGGGGCTCTGTGCGCATATCATAGGGCTTATGTGTCAACCCGTAAGCGGAATAATAATCGTCAAATTTGTATCCATCCCCCAACAGTCTGTCTCCAAATTCCACGTGCAGATTAGGAATCCCCATACTGTCTGCTATAATAAGCCCGTGAAGACTGCTGGAAAGAATAAAACGGCATTCTGCAATCTGCCGGATCACCTCCAGCGGCTCCTCCTTCACACTGATGAAGCGGGCATTTTCATACTCCTGATGAAGATTTGCCGCCCTGGGATCCTGAAGATCACAAAGATGGGGGATGACACCTACGTCATAGCGCTTTGAAGGAAGGCTCTCCAGCACTTCTGCCGCCAAAATCCCGGCGTCTGCCGTGGGAATATCCAGCCTTTTCTTCCTCATCTTTTCCACTGCTTTTCTTGTAAGTTCTCCCCGAACCGCGCAGAAATTCATATCTCTTTTAAAAAAGCTGCCTTCACAGTCTGTATAATTGATAAAACCAGTTCCCCAGATGGACACATGGGGCTTTTGGATCCCGTTGATCCTTTGCTGTATCCGCATAGGCACAGTACCGTGCAAGGTATACATTCCAAGGCAGCTTCCGATGGCACACATCTCTCCCTCCAGAAAAGAACAGCGTACCGTCTCATAGCCAAAGCACTTCTCAATGATCAGTTTATTCAGCTGATCTCCCATATTGTGAATTTTACTGTAATATACCCTGATCTTATCTGCCATCTTGCATACTCCTCTTTGTATTCGGCGATATCCCGCCTCCTTTGCACTATTCCAGCTTCAGGACCACTCTCTCATAACGTCCGTCGTCTTCAAAGGACTTGCCATGCACCGCATCAAAGAGAGGCTGGTAACCGTATCCGTCTGTGATCCATCCGAATCCTGCATACTGTGCCGTCATAAAACCCGGTATTGTATTGGCCTCCACCAGGATCGGTCCTTCTTTTGTAAGAGCCACATCCCATCCGATGTTGGATATTTTTCTTCCAAGAGGCAGCGCCCGTCGCATCATTTGGATCGTCTTATCCCAATTATTCAGCTTCAATCCCTTGAATGCCATTCCGGTGGACGGATGTGCCTGATAGATCTCCCCACTGTTCTGGTCTACTGCATCAGTCAGCACTTCTCCCGTCCGGATATCCACCATTGCAGTCAGTGCATCCTTGCAGCCGTTGGAAATTTTATTCTTATGCGCCACTGTAAGCACCGGAGCAAAGAGAAATTCGCCTTCCGGAGAACTGGCAGAATAAAACCGGATCACACTGACGGCATTGGGATTCAGCGAGGTTAACAGATCATCCTGGCAGATATACTCCTCCACAATCCCGCCGCCGCTTTTTTGAATATATTGCAGAGCTTCCTTTGCCTCTTCCTCTGTCCTGGCAGAAAGAACGCGGATTCCCTGCCCCATTCCTTTGCAATTAGGTTTGTAAACAACACGGCCGCTCTCTTTTGCCATTTCTCTTAAGCTTTTGGCATCTGCTTCAGACGCACGCATGCACCATCGGCCATAAAAATCCCCAAACACTTTTGAAAAGATATACTTATTCATAAGCATTCCGATGTAACGTCTGTCTGTAAATTGCTTCCGAAATTCCATCCGTGTCCAAAGAGTAGAGATTGTCTTCTTCTGTTCCGGAGTCAGGTGATAATACCCCGTCCATTCATATTCTGCAAATGAAATGTGGTTTCTCTTCTTAGCCTGCAGGATATCCCGCTCCACATCTTTTGGATCCTCTCCGGATTTTTCTGCATACTCACCTGCAAATTGCCGTATATGCTTCCTTGCGTTCAGATATCTTTTGGCTTCATCTAACTGCTTCATCACAATCCCTCTTCTCCTGCATCTGTGTGATCAGATCCTCCAGCTCATGCCTGCGTCCTTTTTTTCCACCATCTGCATAGCTCCCATCTGCGCCGTACAGTTTGCTTCAACCATGCACCAGCCTCTGTCCCTGGCAAAAGCCAGATCCCATCCGCAGTAATGGTTGTCCGGGATCATCATCGCTGCTTCCTTTACCATTGCTACAGCTTCCTCCCACCGGGGAATCCCGAACCCCTTAAACTTCACTTTACTGTCCGGGTGGCACTCATAACTGTGGCCTTTTTTATCAGCGCCGTCCGTATAGATCACTCCGCTGTCCGGATCGATCAGTGCGCTGATCCCGCCGGCGCTGAAATTATCTACAAAGCTGCCCTCCCTTCCCATTCTAAGAGAAGGATGAAACAACCTGATCTCCGGCTCGTTTTTTTCGTTTCGGATAATAACAGTAGGAATGCGGAGTGTATTGACGGACCCTTCGTGTATGCGGGCCATCTCCCATCCCTGTTCGATTTTTTCTTCTATAACAGCGCCATATTTCCGGTAATGCTCGTGGGCGTCTTCTACCGAATCGTACATGGCGATATTTTCAATTCTCACTGCCTTCCCAAATGCTGCATATACCGGTTTCACTACATACTCACCATGACGGCCGGCAAATTCCTGCAGCTTTTTCAAATTTTCCTGGGTCGGATCTTCATTTTTTCTGATGCGGATGACTTCCCGCTTGTACATATTCTCAAATTTCTTATACGTCCTGTATTTATTTTCCAAAATGTCGGTGTTTTTTCGTTTATTCATCCGGGGATAAAAACTCATTCGTATTCCTTCTGTAATGAAAGACGCCCGGTATTCCGGATCTTTCCCTTCATAATCATAGAGAAAGTATTCGCTGTAGTAAGAACCATATTTAAAAAGACTCCGGATCATATCCCTCTTCAGCCTGCGAAGATACCGACGGTCCTCAAAGGCTGCCGGGCCTTTGTACTTCTCAATGATCTCATCCATCTTATCCCGTTTGCGCCAATAATAATTACCTTTGCGGTACCATGTCTCAAAACGGATTTTTTTGTAAATTTTTCTGCGATATTCCCGCAGCATCTTTCCCACCTCTTCTCTTCCCGTCTTGTCTGTTCAAATCGCCGTTTTTGCAAATATACCGCTATACCAAAACAGGCACAGCGGCATATTTGCTGTTTTTCTTTCTTATTTTGTTGTTTTTCTTTTTGCGATTTTCTTTTTCTTTGTAGCAGGGCGGAACATACTGATACGAACACGGTGTGTCGCATCTCTTTGGGATGACTCCTCAAAAATGCGGAGATATCCGGTATCCTGGATCAGCCACTGTCCGTCAATCTTTACATATTTATCCGTGTAAATAGCAGACCCCCTGATCTCCAGACCTTCATAAGTATCGCCCTTATCAAAAAGCAGATCATCCTGCAGATACCATTTTCCATAGGCAACTGTATCGCTCTCAAACCAGATCTGCGGATTATGTCCCTGATGCAGAGTGATTTCTGTTTTCGGCATCGTTTCTGCCAGATAATTTGTAATCTCTTTCGGACCGTGGAATACCAGTTTACCATCAGAGTATGATGTCTCAATATCCGGTGCCATAGTGGCTTCCATCGCTTCCCAGTCCTTTGTATCCATTGCGCAGAAATATCTGCTCTTCAGTTCTTTAATTGCCTGTACATCCTTCAGCTGCTGCACTTCTTTTTCCAATGCCTCAAGACGTTCTTCAATTGTCATAATATCCTGTCCTTTCCTTAGTATTATACGTTCATTCCAACTGCGTATGCGTCGGCTGTCGCATCAATACCCATTCCTACTTTCTTCGCGTCACCAATTACATCATAAGCGATTCCCAATTCTTCACATTTTGCTTTCAGATCCTCTGTCTTCCGGGATGTCGTTCCTACAGAAATTACAAGAGTGTCAAAATGGCGGGTTTTCTCGCTTGTCTTTTTGAATTTATCTGTAAACTTATATGTAATCTCATGGTCGCCGATGCTTGTGATATTGCTTCGGTTGCTCTTCTGGATCGTCTTGCCCGGATACTCGATATCAAGGAACATCGTACGCAGCATACCCATCTTGTTTCCGACACGCTTTTTATCCATAATACGGACATCCTTCACACCTTTGTTGATCAGATACTGGGCTGTCTCGCAGCCGATCAGACCACCGCCCAGGATCAGCACTTCTCCTTTGGCCTCTGCTTTATCTGTCAGAATATCTTCTGCAGAAACAACGTCTGCTCCATCAATTCCCGGAATATCCGGTTTTACATATTCAGAGCCGGTTGCTATGATGACATGATCCGGCTTTACTTCTTCAATCAGCTCAGGTGTTACTTTTGTACCAGTCTTGATCTCAATACCTTTCTTCCTGCACTGCTCAATTTCCCATTCTACAGCGGCAGCAAATTCTTGCTTCTTAGGTGCTTTTCCTGCCAGCACAAATCTTCCTCCCGGATTTTCCGCTGCTTCGTAGATCGTTGGATTGTGTCCCCGCGCTTTCAGAAATTCTGCTGTAACCAGACCGCCGATACCTCCGCCGATCACCATAACATTCTTTGGCGTTTCAGCTTTTGGAAGTCCTTTGTATTCCAGACAAAGCATAGGATTTCTCGTACAGGTAATATGTTTCGCATTCGGATCGATAACCTTGTCATAACATCCTTCTGTACATCCGATACAGCGGCGGATATCCTCCTCGCGGCCTTCTTTTGCCTTATTGCACCACTGTGGATCAGCCAGCTGTCCTCTTCCAACCGCGATCATATCGATCTTTCCTTCGCGGATCAGTTCATCTGCAAGTCCCGGCATATTGACACGTCCCACTCCGATAACAGGAATGTGAATACCTTTTTTTATTGCTGCAATATTATCCATATTAAATCCCGGCTCCAAATTATAAGGAGGAACCTCATAAACAGTTGCAAGACTGCGGGCATTCCCTCTGGAAAGATCCATGGCATCCACGCCGGCTTCTTCTGCCCAGTTGATAAACTGGATGGTTTCTTCTACTGTTGTAACCTTTGGAAGCATCTCATCAATGGCGTCGATACGCATGATCAAAGGCATATCATCCGGCATATTTGCACGCATTTCCCGGATTACCTCCAGACTGAAGCGGCAGCGGTTTTCCAGGCTCTGATTGCCGTACTCATCTGTTCTCTGATTCAAAGAAGGATTCATAAATTCATGAGGCAGATAAGTGTGCGCTCCGTGAAATTCCAGCGCATCAAATCCGGCTTCCACGGCAAATTTTGCCGCCTGCCCGTACTGTCTGATAATTTCATGAATACGCTCTACTGTAAGATTGTCCGGTGTTTCCAGCTTATTCGTTTTATCAAAAAACTCCTGGGGAACAAATCCTCCATGCCAGATCTGCACAGCAGCCTTTCCGCCATTTTCATGGATCGCATCTACAATTTTCTTCAGCTCATCTCTGTGGTGCTCATTATAAAGGCCAAGATACAGATAGGCGTGACATTCCGGACAGATTGTAGCAATCTCCACAATATTCAGTCCGCAGCCTCCTGCTGCGATCGCTCCATGATATCCTGTCAAGTCTTCCGCTACATCATGTTTGTTTTTTGCCATCTTTGTATTCATCCCCGGGAGAACTACTCTGTTTTTCAGCTCCAGTCCTCTCAGTTTAATCGGTGAAAACAATGCGTCATAACTCATTTTCCAAACCATCCTCTCTTTTCTTAATACAGATCTTTCATCTGTATCCTCCTTCTGGCAGATACGGGAATTACCTGTCAGAAAATGTTTGAATATAATTCATAGTATTTCATTTCAGTGTATTTCATTTCAGTATTTAGTTTTATAATGGTGATGAACAGATTACATAGCTGTAATCCTTAAAAGTTGTTTAAATTTTAACACTATCTTTACATTCCTGCAGGAGCAAAAATTTGATTATTATATACAAACAATGTACAAAATTTCGATTTTTAATATCACTATTGTCTAATTGCCAAGAGTTCTCTCTGAATTTTGTAGTGATTTTTAAATAAATGTCCTGTTTTACAGAAATACTTTCTCACGATTTTTTTTGAAAATGTAGCTTGATTGACAAAAAAATGTGCATTCTCCCTCTTTCAGTTCGTTTATTATTTTATTAAAACAAACGTTCAGGAGGAAGTTTTATGATAACAGATATGAAAAATTCAAAGCTTTTCAGTCCTATTCAGATTGGAAGAACCACTCTGAAGAACAGAGTGGCAATGGCTCCTATGAGTATGGATTATGAAGCAGCAGACGGATCCGTCCCGAAAAAGCTGGCGGATATTTTTGTACGGCGCGCCGAGGGCGGCACCGGCTATATTGTAATCGACGCTGTAACTGTCGACAGCAAATATCCTTATATGGGAAACACGACATCTCTGGATAAAGACAGTCTTGTTCCACAGTTTAAACAGTTTGCAGAACGCGTCAGGGAGGCAGGCAGTGTTCTGATTCCTCAGATCATCCATGCAGGTCCCGAATCTATTTGCGGATACCGTAAGATCGCACCTCTCGGACCTTCTGCCAATGTAAACGCCAACTGTCATGTCAGCCGTCCTGTTACGGTAAAAGAAATCCAAAAGATCGTAAAACAGTACGGTCAGGCTGCACGCCGGGCGGAAGAAGCCGGATGCGGCGGCGTCAGTCTTCACTGCGCTCACGCCTATATGCTTCCCGGTTCTTTCCTGTCTCCTCTCCGCAACAAACGAATGGATGAATACGGCGGAGGTCTGGACAACCGCGCAAGATTTATTCTGGAAGTCATTGAAGAAGTCCGAAAAAATGTAAGCCGGGATTTTCCGATCTTCCTGCGTATTTCCGGCGACGAACGTATGATCGGAGGCAACTCTCTCGAAGATATGTTGTACCTGGCTCCCAAATTTGAAGCGGCCGGAGTCGATATGCTTGAAGTTTCCGGCGGTACCCAGTATGAAGGACTGGAGCATATCATCCCCTGCCAGAACAAGAGCATCGGTGTAAATGTATATGAAGCATCTGAAATCAAAAAAGTAGTAAATATCCCTGTTTTTGTTGTTGGAAAGATCAATGATATCCGCTATGCAGCAGATATTGTAGAGCGCGGTCTGGTAGACGGTGTATCTATGGGACGTCCGCTTCTTGCAGATCCTGATCTGTGTAAAAAAGCCTATGAAAACCGGTTTGATGATATCACGCCATGCGCAAGCTGCGGCGGAAGCTGTATCACCCGCAGCGAGGCAAGTCCACAGTGCAGATGCCATATCAATCCGAGAGTCGGAAGAGAATATGATTTTCCGGAAGTTCCGGCTGAAAAATCCAAGAAGGTACTGGTGGTGGGCGCCGGTCCCGGAGGTATGATGGCTGCTGTCACAGCTGCAGAAAGAGGACACCAGGTTACTGTCTGGGAAGCTGATAAAAAAATCGGCGGACAGCTGAATCTGGCTGTTGTTGCCCCCGGCAAACAGGAAATGACCAAATGGATGGTGCACTTAAACTATCGCGCTAAAAAAGCCGGTGTAACTTTTGAGTTTGGCAAAACGGGCACTGTAGAAGCGGTTCGGGAATTTGCTCCTGACGCCGTGATCGTAGCTACCGGCGCAAGACCTTTGATCCCGCCGATCAAAGGAACACAGGATTATCCGGTCCGTACAGCTCACGATTTCTTACGCGGCAAGATTGTCATTCCGCGAGGACGTGTCTGCGTATTGGGAGGCGGCGCCGTTGCCTGTGAGACTGCAGAAGTTCTTCTCGAAAATGCACGTCCTAATTCCTTTACCAGGGGATTTGAAGCCAGCATCGGTGATGTGGAAGTCACAATGGTGGAGATGCTGCCCCAGCTTCTCACCAATGTCTGCGCGCCGAACCGTACTCCGATGGTACGGAAGCTCAAGAGCAAAGGTGTGGATATTAACGTAAATTCCAAAATCCTGGAAGTAACAGATCACGACGTAAAAGTACAAAGAGCAGACGGCACGGAGGAATGGCTCCGCGGATTTGACTATGTACTTTTCGGCCTCGGCTCCCGAAATTACGATCCGCTTTCCGAAGAACTGAAGACATTTATTCCTGAAGTATATGCAATCGGCGACGCGGTGAGAGCCCGCCAGGCAAGCTTCGCTATGTGGGAAGGTTTTGAGGCCGCTTACAAATTGTAAATACTATAGACTGTAAAAGACATTCTACTCCTGGAAAAACTGCAGATGCTATGTAGTATCTGCAGTTTTTTCTATTTTTACCTTTCTTCGTTTCAAAATCTGAAAATCCAAAAAATTTATGTGCCTCATTGATTTTTCTTTTTCAATATGCTATCCTTTTCGCATACTTGGAGTGTCATATTTCGACATTTGCCACAGAAATCAGAGAGGTGACGTATTATTGTGAACAAAAAGATCTATCCCTTATGCGAACCGCCAAGAAACGGCATATTCTGCGGTCCTGACAAGTATCTGAAGCTTCAGGAATATACCGTCAGTACTGAAATGTGTCCGATCATGGAGTTTGACAGCTATTTTATTCTTGTAAAAAAAGGGCGTGGCATTTTTATTATAAATGGGGAAAAATTTGCAGTGGAGCCCGGCTGCATATCATGGATCCAATGCTCGCAAGTTCTTACAATCTGTCCGGATTTTAATGAACAACTTCAGCTATGGGTCTGTTCTTATGATTATCAGCTTTTAAACTATTATTCTTTCAGCAGAATATCTTTTAATGAAGAACAGGAAATTGTCAACAGTCTTCCTGTAATCGGTCCGGATGGCTCCGAGGTGGAACAGATCATCCACTTATTCGATCAGTTCCAGAAACTAGGCAAGAAGAAATCTTACGGATCAGCTATCCTGCGCAGCTCTTTTCTCCGTAAGATCGAACTACTCTATAACCGTGTGGCACAGAGCGCAAAGGCGAGCTACCAGTTTGAGTCTTTCCCCTTGAGCCGGAAGATCAGCCTGTATATCGCTACCCACAGTAATGCGCCCCTGACTGCATCGGACGTAGTCGATAACGTATGCCCTTCTTCAAGTGAAGCGTCTCTTAATCATACGCTTCTTGTCGTTACCGGGCTGAATTTCGGCCAGTATCTGAACCGGATGCGGCTGGCGCATGCAATGGCATATTTTCTTTATGATAATCTGCCTTTTAACTACATATCTTCGATTTCCGGTTTTAATAAAGAGATTTCATTTTTCCGTCATTTCAAAGCCATAACGGATATGACACCCCTGGCTTACCGGGAACAGATGCTAAGCAACGGTAAAGACGGACGGATCTATCGGGGAACGATAATGAGTGAACCTCTTCTGTCTGCCATCACTTATCTATATGACAATATGACTGAACCTATTGATGCAAATATTATGACCCGGGATCTTTACACTACAAAAAATATCCTGCGCAGTCAGTTTAAAGAAAAACTGAATGCCAGCTACAAAGACATTCTGCTTCAGTTCCGGGTGCGCTATGCAGAATCTTTGCTGGCTACCACTAACCTGCCCATTCTGGATATTGCTATTGAATCCGGTTTTGGTTCCGACCGCACGATGACGCGGGTATTTTTCAATATCAACGGCCTTTCCCCTGGCGAATTCAGAAAACGGCAGCGTCGGGAAGAACAGGACGAAAAAGGCATCCCGCCTAAAACCATAAAAGAAAGCAGATGATGACTATGCAAAAGGATTCCACATCAAAAAGTACACAGAATAAACAAAAATCTTCCCCCAGAAATAATTCTACGTTTTCCGGTGCACATGATTATTTTTCCAACAACGTGCTTCCACAGGATATTCATGCGCGCACACGGCATATTAAAGCTCCGACATCTTACATTAACAATCAGGAGCAAACTTTTCTTCTGGTTCGTTCGGGAACAGGAACGATATATGTAAACGGAATGGGGTACAAACTGAAGCCGAACACTTTAATTTATTTAAGTCCCTTTCACCGCTACCGCCTGCTTCCCTCCAGCCAGGAGGAACTTACCATTGCAGAGGCGCGCATCAACAGCAGTACCTACGTATATATGATCGCGAATCCATATCTGAAATATGAGCATATGGTTGTTCCATCGCAGCCGCCGATCGCCTGTCTCGAAGGGCTGCCGGCCCAGATTGCCAATGATTCCATGGATGCCCTCTTAAGCGAGACTGAAAATCATTCCAAAGACAGTATCCATTTTTGTTTCTGTTATATTATGGACTTTTTTGGCCTGATCACTGACTGTATTCCCAAAGGTTATCTGTCTCCTTCAGAAAAATAATATAAAGGGTACAAAGCAGAGGCGCTATCAGAGGAAAATTGTAAAAAGAGTCATTGTTAAAAATATATTTTTAACAATGACTCTTTTGCATTTTCACCGGTTTCCCCTTCTTCAAGTTCTATACGTCTGTCAAATTGACTATAAATTCTTACTTTTTGTCTCTTTGTTTTAGCATAAAGCCACAACTTTCCAACCGTTGTATGATCAAAAATATGTTAAAATATCGACAGTCATTGGATGACACATTGGTGATGGACTTTCGAGGTGACGGGAAAGCTTCGAAAACAAAAAGAAATTCACACATATTTACATTCAGGAAAGGGGATCAAACAATGTTTGAAAACGAATTTGAAGGAAAAGTTGTACTGGTTACTGGTGGTACCACAGGCATTGGATATGCCACTGTAAAATCTTATCTGAAAGCAGGAGCAAAAGTTTATTTCCTCGGCAAAGAAGGAGAAGATGTAAGCGCACAGCTTGAGGAACTCAAATCCATCAATCCAAATTATGAATTTAAACACAAAGCAATCAACCTGTGCGATTACAAAGCTGCGCAGGAACTGTATGCTGAAATTGAAGAAATGTGGGGAAAACTGGATATTTTAGTAAACAACGCCGGCGTTGACAGCAGTCTCCCGATCCACAAAATGAAACAGGCACAGTGGGATTATGTTATGGATACCAACATTAAAAGTATGTTCAACATGACAAAATACGCCATCAAACTGCTGAAAAAGACAAAAGGCTGTATCGTAAATACCGCTTCCGTAGCAGGTATTTACGGTTCCGGATGCGGATGCCCTTATCCGGTATCCAAAGGCGGTGTTATCGCTTTCACACAGTCCATGGCGTGGGAGCAGGCTTATGCCGGAATCCGCTGCAACGCTGTTGCACCTGGCGTCATCAACACGAAACTTCTTGACACGGTTCCGCCATTTGCTAAGAAAAGCCTTGCGCAGGGCATCCCGCTTCGCCATATCGGCGAACCTCAGGTTATCGCTGATGCGATTCTTTTCCTGTCTTCCAGCGCCGCTTCCTATATCACAGGCGTTACCCTGCCTGTAGACGGCGGATACAGACCGGCAAATGTCGCTAATTAAGCGATATACATATAGAAAAAACTCGAATCTGGGAGAGAAATGAGAGGTTAAATACTGTGTGTACATCACGCTTCAATATTTTTAATCATAGCAACAATAGTTTTTTTACTCCTGGAACTCAGTTGGCTAATATCGCAAAAGCAAAACCAGATGATCCTGCGATCGTATACATTTCCCCTAAGAATACAGAGTCCGTCATGACCTGGCGGGCTCTGGAGGAATTATCCAATCGAATTGCATGGTATCTTATGGATCAGGGAATCCGATCAGGTAAAAGTGTAGTTGTAGCGCTCCCTAACATTCCCACACATATTGCTCTTGCATTTGGCATTTGGAAAGCAGGTGCATGCTATGTTCCTGTATCCGACAGGCTTCCCAGAAGGAATCTTCTTGAAATATGCGGATGTGTCTCACCTTCTCTTGTTGTGACTAACCGCTGGAAGCCAAACAAATATTTCAGTCTGAGTTCAACCAAATTAAAAGAAGTATGCCAGGAATATCCGGCTGAAATGCCGCCCGATACTCTTGCTGTACCCAATCTTGCAAACTGTACCGGCGGAACGTCAGGAAAAACCAAGGTTGTCCTTCAAAATATGCCCGCCGGAGGAAGTGATGAAGGGCTTCGGGCATGGTTTGCCATGACCGGCATGAGATTTGAAATGCGTCAGCTTCTGGCTGGGCCGCTCTTTCACGGTGCCCCTCACTCTGTCGCCTTTAATGGGCTTTTTTGCGGAAATACATTGTATATGCCCTCCTGTTTCGACCAGAGAGCAATCGTAGCTTTAATCAAAAAACACCAGATCGAGTACGTACAGTTGGTTCCAACGCTTATGCAGCGCATTATCAAGATGCCGGATTTTAATCCGGAGGATCTTGGCAGCCTGAAAGTTTTATGCCATACCGGAGGAGTCTGTTCTCCAGATCTTAAGAAGGAATGGTTCCGCATTCTTTCACCGGAGAAAATATATGAAATCTATTCCATGACAGAATGTGTGGGGATCACCTCTATCCGCGGGGATGAATGGCTGATCCATGAAGGCAGCGTTGGAAAAATGCCTTGCGGAAGTATTGCGATCCGTGACGACAACGGGCAGGATCTTCCTGTCGGTCAGGCCGGTAATATCTATATGTCCTGGACAGAAAATGCACCGGAAATCGGATTTTTAAATTCTCCTCCGCCGGAAATCTCCAAAGACGGTTTTCGGAGTGTGGGCGACATCGGATATATCGATAACGATGGTTATCTGTATTTTGTCGACAGGCGCAGCGATATGATCGTAACCGGAGGAGAGAATGTATTTGCCAATGAGGTAGAAACTGTATTAAAAAAATCAAAAAAAGTTTTAGATGTGGTTGTTGTCGGTATTCCCGACAAGGAATGGGGGCATCGCATCCACGCTATCGTTGAGACCAAGGAGCCTGTAAGCGATAAAAGTCTGATACGGCTTGCCCTTGATTATCTGCCCCCTTATAAGATTCCAAAATCTTTTGAATTTGTGGATGAAATTCCACGAAACGCAAACGGTAAAGTCGTACGCAGTACGCTTGTAGAGCAGTATATTAAAAACAATTCAGATTCAAATGGAGACTAAAACTATGGAGACTAAAAAATTTAAAGGCTGGGGAGTACTCGTTGCAGCGTTCATCCTGTCATTTATACCCACAGCCATTATGAGCAACTGCTTTTCCCTGTTCATGGCGCCGGTTTGTGCTGATCTCGGCTTCAGTACAACAAGCTGGTCAATGGTAAGTCTGATCTCCTCTTTTGCAAGTGCGATCGGAGCTATGATCATTGCAGGAATGTACCAGAAGAAAAATATGAAACTCATCATGATGATCGTAACGATCGGAACAAGTCTATGCTGGGTAGTTGCAACCTTTTGTACTGCTATCTGGCAGTTCTACCTGATATTCGGCCTGTCAAATATTTTTATGGCCGGTCTGACACAGCTTCCGATTTCCATGCTTGTCACTGCATGGTTTGAAGACCGGCGCGCAACCATGATGTCGATCGCTTATGCCGGAGGCGGCCTTGGCGGTACAGTATGGTCGCCTGTTCTTACAAAATTTATTTCTTCCGGAACTGACGGATGGAAAACCGCAATGCTGTTTGCAGCTGTTACAGTCGGCGTCATCACCGTCCTTACTGCCCTCTTCCTGGTAAAACGTTCTCCTGCAGAGTATGGCACAGAACCATACCGCACCGGAAACAAAACAGACCAGAAAGACAGCCGTCAGGAAAAGGCAGCCGAGTGGATCGGCGTATCTAAAAAAGTTGCCACAAAATCCAGCGCATGGTACTGCGTCCTTGGCGTTGTGATCTGTGTCGGTATACTGGCTGCAGGAGTTACAACTCATGTTCCGAACTTTGTCACATCCATCGCGCAGGACGGCGGAACTCTTCAGGGAACAGTATTGTCCGTTTATTCCGTTGTTTCCATTTTTGGTATGCTGGGCGGCGGCGTGTTGATGGACAAACTCGGCATCCGCAAGACCGTTCTTTGTGCAGCTGTACTGGTTATCGTCGGGCTGGCAAGTCTGGTGGCTTACTCTGTAACCGGAATTACAGTGGTCGTATTTGGATATGCATTCTTCGCACTGGCTATGTTCCTTCCGAAAGTTCTGCCGGCAGTTTTGATGTCCAAAGTATTCGGAACAAAAGATTATGCCGGAATTTATGCTACTGCTAATCTCTTCTTCCTGATCGGATCTGCTTTCGGCGCTGTGCTGACCTCTATTATCCAGGGGATTGCAGGTTATGGAATGACCTGGATCTTCTACATGATCGTAGCTGTTTTGATGTTCTTCTTTGTATCCGGCGCCATCAGCGGAAGTGAGAAGCTTCAGGCAAAATATCCGCAGGGTGATTAAACAGCAGCTATTTTACGTTAATATTTATTTACTATACTACTTTTTAAGAAAGGGGAACTATTCATGAAACAAATCGACAACAAATTAACTCAAAAATTTGATGAATATCCGCAGTTTGGTGTTCTTCAGGGCGTTAAGGTATTTGTAACCGGTACCAACATCGCCGGACCATTTGCCGGATGCCTCATGGCTGAAATGGGAGCACAGGTCCTTCAGGCCGAATCTCCTTCCATCGCCTGCCAGACAAGAGGTACACTGTCGTGGTCTCAGAACCACCGTAACGAATATTCCATTACGATCAATACAGCAAAGGCTTCCGGACGTAAAATCTTCTATAAATGTGTCGAATGGGCAGATATCTGGATCGAGGCCGGTAAACCGGGATCTTACGCAAAACGCGGTATTACAGATAAATCCTGCTGGGAACACAATAAAGCCCTTACAATTGTCCATGTATCAGGATACGGACAGTTTGGGCCATCTAAGGACAAACCGTCCTACGATGTGTCCGGACAGGCAATGGGCGGATATATGTACCTGAACGGACCTTCGCCCACTTCCAGCCCTCTGAAAGTAAATCCGTACCTGTCAGACTATGTGACCGCATACAATGCCTGCATCGTCGCTCTCTCCGGCTATATCAACGCACAGCGCACCGGCGAGGGAGATTCCTGTGACGTGGCACAGTATGACACAATGTTCCGTCTGCTGGACAACTATCCGGCAAGGTGGTTCAACAACGGCTATCCGAAGCAGGGCGAGCCTGTTCCGGAGCGTACAGGAAACAAGAGCGACATGGCGGCATGCTTCTCCTTCTACGATACAAAGGACGGCAATACTATCTTTGTCGCTATCACAGGACAGGGTCCTGTTACCCGCGGATATCCGATCATCGGTATGGGAAAACCGGGCGTGGCAAAAGATATTCCAAAAGACTGTACCGGATTCCCTCTCTTTGACCCAAGGGGACAGAAAGCCGACAAACTCCTTACCGAGTTCTGTGCTTCCCACACCTGCGACGAGCTGGAAGAAATCTTCAACAAGGCAGGTATCCCCTGCCAGAGAGCTTACGGACCTGCTGATATCGAAAAAGATCCGCAGTATGAAGCACGTGAGAACCTGGTGGAATGGGAAGATCAGTGCTTCGGCCGCATGAAAGGCATCGGCATTACCAATATCTTCAAGAAGAATCCTTCTCAGATCGTTGCTTCCGCTCCCTGCTTCGGCGAGCACAACAGGGAAGTTCTTCAGTACTTTGGCTATACCGACGAGGAGATCGACAAACTCTACAAAAATAAAGACATTGTAACATGGACTCCTGCCGAGACAGCAAAACGGAAATTATTCGTAGAATGGGGATTCTTCTGGGATCCGGAACGTCAGGCAAAACGGATCGGACTGGAATATCCGCCGAAAAAGAAAACAAAGAAATAGCAGCAGCTGCTACTCATGAAATATTGATTAACCTCCGAAAAAAGACCGCCGGATCGGGTGCAACATTCCTGATCCGACGGTCTTTTCCCGCATATATTTACTGGGTTAACCTTCATATTTACTGCCTATCCGTCTTTTATGCAGTTTATTAGTTATAGCGGCGATACGTCTGTTATATCTGCCCGCTATGATAAATAATCTTTGATATTTTCTTCCCCGAATTCAGATATCCGCTTTGTCTGACACCTTCCTGAACAATCCGATCCAGCTTTTCTTTCGGCATTCGCAGAACCGTATCATCCTCCAGAACAATTTCACATCCGTCATCATTATTACCTGTCTCCCCGCATTCTACTCTATACATATTCTTTCTGTTGATTGCACCGATTTCTTCCAGTGCATTGATCATACGGTATACAGTTGCCAAGCCGATCCTTTTATCTTCCTGTGATGCCTTGTAATAGATTTCTTTACAGCTTGTACAGTCATTTTCTAAAATAATATCAATCAGGATCTTTCTCTGCTTTGTGATCCGGCACCCGTTTTCTTTTAGCCTTTGAATAATCTCATCTTTTCCGTTCACTCACTCGCCCCGCCTTACGTTTGTGAAATACTGATGACTTCAAATCCTGCTCCGCCGCTCTATGCACCCTCACCGTTAAAACGTTTGCCTGATCTTTTCAGTGTAAGAGATACCGCATCAACGAATACGTTTTGAAACAGGATTATTCCTACCTTGAATTAGTATATTCTAACTTTAGTTAGATTTCAATAACTATCTTATACATTTTTCAGGATTTTTTATTTTAATCAAGCGTCTCCCACACACAGGGATATATTACGTTGACCTAAGCCGGGCCGACAACTGAGGGAGACTGCACATATTGTGAGTCCCCCTCTTCGCATCATTCTTATTTATTTCCGTCTGTCAAAAGATTTCTCATGCTCCTTAAGCTGATCAGCAGGGTCGATGTATTGTGGAGCAAAGCGGAGGAGGTAGGCCTGATCACTCCAACGCCTCCCAGCAGGATCAGCCCTGCATTGATCCCGATAATCTGGTGATAATTTTTCCTGATCCGCTTCATCATTCCGTTTGTGAGGCGTTTCAATGTAACAAGCTCTCCCAGGTCTTCCGCTGCGATGGTAATATCGGCAATTTCTCTTGCAATCTCTGCGCCATCGCTGATTGCGATGCCGGCATCAGCAGCAGACAGAGCAGGGGAATCATTGATTCCGTCCCCGATCATAATAACCTTGTGCCCCAGTGCTTTCTCCCGTTCCACAAATCCGGCCTTTTCTTCCGGCAGCACCTCCGCATAATACTCATCTACACCAACCTGGCGTGCGACAGAGGCGGCAGTCTTCTCACTGTCTCCAGTCATCATAACTGTTTTCTTTATTCCTTCTGCCCGAAGCGCCCGAATCATATCTGCCGCTTCTTTCCTTAATGGATCTTCGATACAGATGACTGCTATCAGCTCCTGCTCGACGGCAAGATACAAGTGGGAATATTCTTCCGGCAGCGTCTCAAACCTTTCCTGGTATTCCGGGCGGACCGCACAGCTCTCATCCTCAAAAACAAAATGTCTGCTGCCGATCACCACTTT